>JAODMV010000035.1 GCA_025464875.1 Arthrobacter sp.
GGCTACTACCCGTCGAAAGTGCTCAGCGTGCACGACGGCGTCCTGGACTGGTATCGGCACTCCGACAACGGGTATCCATGGGTGCAGCGCCGCAGCCGAAGATCCCCAACGCGAGTGCAAGACCGCCACGCCACAACAGCCTGCTGTACGGACGCTATTCCGTCCGGTTCAAGGCCGATCCGCTTGCGGGCTTCAAGATCGCGTGGCTCCTGTGGCCGGACAGCGGCGTATGGCCGCGCGACGGCGAGATCGATTTCCCGGAGGGCGAGCTGGACCTGATGATCTATGGAGCGGCGCACGCAGGTACTGACTCTGCTGAAATATTCGACTCGAAGATGCCGTTCGGATGCACCTCATTCTGCAAGCCGAGTCCTGCCTTATGGGCTGTCCGGCTCCTGGCACCGAGGGTCACGTCTACCTCGACTGGATCAGGATCTGGACGCGGGCCTGAGTCCTCCGGCAACCCCATCCCCGGGACGGCGCATCGGCCGGCTACCTTCGCTGCAGCGTGAAGGAGTCGGCGAAGCTGTACCCCTCGGCGGGAATGAACCGGGCGGCTAGCTCGTCCGCGGTGGCGGTGACGTCCAGTGTGCCCAGTGTGGGATTGCGATTTTTTCCGGACCAAGTGACAAAGTAGCCGGCTTCCGGATCGTTGTTTTGCACATTGTAGAGCCCAACACCACCGACTCCGACGGTGACAAAAACGGTTCCCGAGCCCTGCACCGGGCTGTTGCCGGTGCCGGCTAGGCACGCGGCGGAATAGGCGGCGGGAACGAGCCCCGGGCAGCGGCCGCCCGTGCTCAGTTGATGTGTTCGCTGGTAGACGTGGTCGTGGCCGGACAGGACGAGGTCGACCTTCTTCTCGATCAACATGTTCGTGAAGTCCTTGCCGGCCTGGCAGCTTTTCTCGCCCAGGCTGAAACAGGGGACATGCATGCCCACCACGGTCCACGGGATTCCCTGCGATCGTGCCTGGTCGATGGCGTCCGCGGTCCAGCGCCAGCGTTCGCTGTCCCTCGAATAATCGAGCGGCTTCCCGCCCCGGAAATCGATGCCCGGGGAAACCATGATGAAGCGTGCAACCGGATTCTGCTCGGGGACATCCACGCGCCACTGCTTGCCGTAGTCACCCTCAAGGCCCGGCAACTTATTGGGAAGGCACCGGACGAAGTTCTCGATATCCCCGTCCGACCCGTCGCTCTCGTGGTTTCCGGCCACCAGCTGGTACGGGAAATCGGTGCCCAAGCTGCCGGTGACCATGGCGCAGAACTCCTGCTCCATCCCTTTCTTGTAGGTAAAGTCGCCGAGCGCCAGATTCAGCTGGGGTTTCAGGCCTGCAATGACATCCAGCACTTTTTTGGCCCCGGCGCCGACGCCGATGTCGCCCTGGGCGGTGAAGTGGACGGAGCCGCCGGCAGCTTGTGCCGAGCTCCGGGTCGGCGACGGCGCGGTTTGGGTCGGGGACGGCGCGGTTTGGGTCGGGGACGGCGCGGGAAGCGTCGGGGACGGCGCGGGTTCTGGGGGGCCCGGCTGGCAAGCGGCCAACATCAGGGTCAGGCTCAGCAGGGCGGCACCTAAGCCGACCTTGCCCCGTTTGCTCAGCGGACCGGCCACGATTCCTCACCTCATTGGATCGATCAGGACTGGCGTGAAAGCTCGGTGATTCTCACGCCAGAGTAGCGGGGCGGTGAGGCGAAGACCAGATGCGGGACCGTGCCTGCGCATCTAGCCCCGGGGCAGGCTTCCTCGCTAGCATTCTTGTGGGGAGTAGTTCCGCCGTGACCGGGCAGGTCCGGCCTGCCACTGCTCGAAGGAGACCATTGTGACTCTGCCTGAAGGTTTGATCCCAGGGGTCTGGACACTGGACATGTCCCACAGTGAAATCGGATTCACCGTCCGCCATGCCGGAATCAGCAAGGTGCGTGGCCGCTTCAAGGAGGCCGCCGCAGAGGCCCGTGTCGGGGAGTCCCTCGCCGATTCCAGCCTGCACGCGAGCGTCCAGACCGCCAGCTTCGATTCCGGTGACCCCAACCGCGATGCCCACGTCAAGGGTCCCGACTTCTTCGACGTGGAGAGGTACCCCGAGATGACGTTCCGGGCTACCTCGATCAGGGGCGAGGGGGAGGATTTCGTGCTGACCGGTGATCTGACGATCCGCGATGTCACCAGGCCGGTGGACCTGGAAGTCGAATACAGCGGCGTCGCGGTGGATCCCTTCGGGGCCACCAGGGCGGGCTTCAGCGCGGAGGCGGAGATCAGCCGCAAGGAATTCGGCCTGACGTGGAACGCGGCCCTGGAAGCGGGCGGGCTCCTGGTCAGTGACAAGGTCAGGATCAACGTCGAGGCCGCCATGGCCAAGCAGGCCCAGGGCTAGCCGGCCGGCGGGGGAGAATGGAGTCATGAGGACACTTCTGAACATCATCTGGCTCCTGTTTGGCGGACTTTGGCTGGCGCTGGGATACTTCACGGCCGGCGTCATCTGCTGCCTGCTCATCGTCACCATCCCGTGGGGGCTCGCGTCGTTCCGCATCGCCTCCTACGCACTCTGGCCCTTCGGCCGCACCGTCGTGGACCGGCCCGGCGGGACCGGGGTGTTCTCCTTGCTGGGCAACGTCATCTGGCTAGTGGTGGCCGGCATTTGGATCGCGGTCGGACACGTTGTCACAGCCTTCGCGATGGCCGTTACCATCGTCGGCATCCCGCTGGCCATCGCCAACCTCAAGCTCATCCCGGTGTCCTTGATGCCGCTGGGCAAGCAGATCGTCCCCAGCGGTACGCCCTTCGTGACGGCCTACCGCAAGATCTAGCTGCCAGGGCCGCCGGGAGGGTCGAGATGTCCGAAAACGCAACCGCGGGCGCGGATCTCATGCTGGTCATCGTCCGTGAGTTTCAGGCCCCCATCGCCGCGGTGTGGTCCGCGCTGACGGAGCCGGACCGGGCGCCGGAATGGTGGGGCCCGCACGGCTTCCATGTCCCGCGTCAGAGTATCGACGCGACCTTCGAGGTCGGCGGGCAGTACCGGGCCTGCATGGTCCGGGACGACACCGGTGAGGAACACTGGTGGAGCGGCGTCCACACGGACATCGAGCCGCCAGGGCTCTTCACGTTCACCCACGCCTGGGACAATCCGGACGGCACCCGGGGCGTCGAGACCGAGGTGGCGATCCAGCTCGAGGAGCTGGACGGGGACACCCGGATGACCTTCACGCAGGGGCCGTTCCAATCCGTGGAAAGCCGCGACCGCCACGGGGTCGGCTGGCGCGAGTCCTTCGACCGTCTGGCACACCACCTGAGCGTCGCCGCCTGACAGCACGGCAGAGGCCCGCTCACTCGAGTTCGCGCTGCAGATTCCGTTGTGCCGGCGCCAGCCAGAGGCCGCGGGCCCGTTCGGTGTGGAAAAGGGGTTCGAGCTGCAGGAGCTGGCGGACGACGGCGGCGCGTCCGGCGGCGAAGTCGTCGTCGCCGATATGCGCGAAGTCTTTCCGGACGTCGGCCAGATAGCGGCCGTACGCCTGGGCATCCCCGCCGAGAACGGATAGGTCCGCGTCGCTAAGCAGGGCGCCGGCGTCGTCCCCGGGTTCGGGGCGATGGTCGGCCGTCAGCCGCACCAAGCGGGCCACCTCGTCGACCTCGTCCTGAGGAAGCCCGGCGTGGCGCAGCCGGTCTTCGGCCAAGCTGGCCGACTCTTCCTCATCCTGGCCGGCGATTCCCCGGTAGACGGCGTCGTGGAACCACGCCGCGAGCAGCACGGTGCGGGGCGGGCGGGCCGGCTCCGTCAGCCGGTCGAGGGCCTCCAGGACGGCCAGCAGATGGGTGCGTCCGTGGTATTTCCGGTGCTCCTCACCCCAGCGGTCAAAGAGGTCGAGGAAGAGCGCATCACGGCCCGGCAGCGCCTCGTTCCAGCGGTTCAGCAGCGGAACCTTCAGGGCCTTGGCGCGCTGGCGGGCGGGGACGCGCAGTCCGCTCGCGATCAGCTTGCGCACGAGGATCCGCCCCTCCACCGGGACGGCGCCGGCCGCCACGAGTTCCGCGTAGCGGGCCTCGGCAACGTCGTAATGGTCGCCGTCGAACGCCCGTTCCGGTATGCCGGCCGCCTCGGCGAAGGCATGCAGCTCCTCGATCGAGGTATCCGAAATGAGGTGCGAGAAGTGGGTTCCGTGCGCAGGCCAGAGCGGCGGGTCAAGGTATATCAAGTGCGCCTTTCTGGGCCCCGGAATCCAGCCGGTTCCGCTATTACATCCTAGAGCGGGCCGGGCGGGTCCTGATACAGGAATAGCGCCAGCCGGAGGGGTAGTGGCTCTAGGTGAGGCTAGGCGGCGAGGTTATTCAGCGTCTCGACGACCTCGTCGGACGTCAGGATCCCGAGCTCGACGCGCTCCGGGCCCTGCACGATAATGGCGTCCCAGAGCTCGCCGCGGTGGACCAGGACGGCGACGTGTTCCGAGGTGCGGAAGAGGCGGATGCCGGGGAGGCCGGGTTCGCTGATATCCGTCCAGGCGGCATCGAGGGTGGCCTCTCCGGCGAATGTGGGGCGGATCGATTCAGGAATGACTTCAGACTCCATAGCCTGAGTCTAGACGCGAAGCGCCTCAGGCCGGTGGCTGCTGTGCCGGCAGGATGTTCTGGTTGCCGCGGAAGGTGTTCTCCGGGTCGAAGTCCCGCTTCACCCGTGCCAGTCGCGCGTAGTTCTCGGCCCCGAAGGCGGCCCGGACCCGGTCCTGGCCTTCGTCCCCGATGAAGTTCAGCCACACGCCCCCGGTCGCGAACGGCGCGATGTCCTGGCGGAACTGTCTGACCCAGGCCTTTGCATCCTGGCCGCCCTCCGGAGTGTCCCCCAGACCGAACGGGTGGCTGACCCAGCTGGCATGCCTGTTCAGCAGCGGGGTGGTAGCGGCGGCGGGGCCGCCCACCGCCCCGCCCCAGTGGGCGATCAGTTGCTGCGAACTTGGACCGGGAAGGTTTCGGGCCGATTCGATGATGACACCCAAGGCGGCGTCCGAGAGTTCGTCGTGGTAGTCCGCGCTCCAGTAGTTGTACTTCCCCGGCGGATCATCCAGCGAACACTGGAAGTCGGCGTAGCTGGTGCCGGCCACGAGATCCACTGCAGGTTTCAGGCCCCGGTAGGGCTTGGCGTGCTCGGCGCCCTCGGTGGCGTCTCCGGCGTAGGCGTACACCACAGCCACTGCCATCTTGCCCGCCATCTCCGGGGGGATTCCGGGTTCCGGCGGAGCGGTCAGATAGACCAGCGTCGCGCATTCCTGGTTGGGTGCGGTGAGTGCCAGTTCGCGGTAGCCCCGACTGACCTCCGCCGCCGCGTCCCCCGGCCACAGCATGACCCCGGCATGGACCGATGGCCCCAGCTCGTGCAGGCCGAAGGTGAAGGACGTGGCGATGCCGAAGTTCCCGCCGCCGCCGTGCAGCGCCCAGAACAGTTCGGGGTTTTCCTGCGCGCTGGCGGTCACCTGCTCGCCGGTCGCCGTGACCAGGTCCACGCAGATGAGATCATCGCAGGCGAAGCCGAAGGCCCGTTCAAGCCACCCTGATCCGCCGCCGAGCGTGAAGCCGGCAAGGCCAGTCGTCGAGACGCGGCCGCCCGTGAGCGCCAGGCCGTGCTCCTGGGTGGCCCGGTCGAACTCCCCGCACGTCAGCCCTGCCCCCGCCTTGACGGTGCGGGATTCGGGGTCGACGCTGATGGATTTCATCGGCCGCACGTCCACCACCAGGCCGCCGTCGTTAAGGGACATGCCAGCCACCGAGTGGCCGCCGGCACGGACGGCCACGGCCAGGCCGTGGTCCTTGGCGTGCTGCAGGGCTTCGGCGACGTCAGCGGGGGTGCTGCACGGGGCGATGACCGCCGGTCGCCGGTCGATCATGGCGTTGAACAGGGTCCGGGATTCATCGTATTCCGGGCTTTTCGGCGTGATCCAGTTCATGGCGGTGCTCCTTCCCTACGGCCGCTTCACCCCTGTCCAAAAATCGTACGGCCGGTGTCCGTGCCGAGGCTATGGGTATCGCAGTGGCCCTCATGCCGCGGTCCGGGTTTTGCGGATCAAACCCTTCAGCGGTCCCGCATCTGCAGGTTAGGCTGGGCTTATGTCTAATATCCGCGTGTCCGAAGCGGCCCGTTTCCTCGGGGTCAGCGACGACACGGTCCGGCGCTGGACGGAAAACGGAAGCCTGACCCCGCTGAAGGACCAATCCGGCCGTCTGGCCGTGGACGGGCTGGAGCTCGCGCGGCTGGCCCGGGAGCAGGCCCAGCTTCCGGACGACCCTGCCAAGGTGGGCAGCTCGGCCCGGAACCGCTTCGTCGGACTGGTCACCGCGATCACCGCCGACACGGTCATGGCGCAGGTCGAACTGCAGTGCGGGCCCTTCCGGGTGGTGTCCTTGATGAGCAGCGAGGCCGTGCGCGAACTGGGGCTGGAACTCGGATCCGTCGCCACCGCCGTCGTCAAGGCCACCACGGTGATCATTGAAACGCCCCGCGGGAAGGGCGCCGGATGAGGCCCGGCAGGCAAGCCGCCGCCCTGGTCCTGGCGGCGTCCCTGGCAGCCGGTCTCCTGGGCTGCTCGGCCGCCGCCCGGGGAGGCGGCGCCGACAGGACCCTCACCGTGTTCGCGGCGGCTTCCCTCAAAGCCAGCTTCACCCGGCTGGCCGGTGAGTTCGAGCTCAGAAACCCGGGAGTCAAGGTGCGGCTCAGTTTCGCCGGCTCCTCCGAGCTGGCAGCCCAGATCACTCAGGGCGCCCCGGCGGACGTCTTCGCCTCGGCCGACACCACGAACATGGCCAAGCTCTCGGACGCCTCACTGACGGAGGGCGCCGTGCAAGACTTCGCCACGAACGTGCTCACCATCGCCGTGCCGGCCTCGAATCCCGCAGCCGTCAGCGCGTTCGGGGATCTCGCAAGGCCAGGGGTGAAGGTGGTCATCTGCGCGAGCCAGGTCCCCTGCGGCGCCGCCGCCCGGGCCGTGGAGAAGGCAGCCGGCGCCGCCCTGAAGCCCGTCAGCGAGGAGTCCTCGGTCGCCGACGTCCTGGGCAAGGTCATCTCCGGAGAGGCCGACGCCGGCTTGGTCTATGTCACGGACGTGAAGGCGGCGGGGGACAAAGTGCGGGGCATCCCCTTCGCCGAGGCCGGCCAGGCCGTGAACACCTACCCGATCGCGGCCCTCCGCGGCGGCAGGAACAAGGAACTGGCCGCGGCCTTCATGGCCACGGTCACGGGCCCTGACGGTGCGAAAATCTTCAGCGACGCCGGCTTCGGCGCACCCGTCGGATGACGGGCCTGCTGGGCAGCCGCCCGGGAAGCGGCGCGCGACGGCGGGGCGGCAGCACCGCCGGCCGCCCGTACAGCGGGATCCCCGCCTGGATCATCGTGCTCGCCGCCGCGGGCGCGCTGTTTGGGCTGCTGCCGCTTGCCGCGATGGTGGCCAGGATCAACTGGCCGCAGTTCATTCCGCTTGTCTCCTCCGAACCGTCCCTGGCGGCACTGGGACTCAGCCTCCGCACCGCCGCCGCCAGCACGGCCCTGTGCGTGCTGCTGGGCGTGCCGCTGGCGCTGGTACTGGCCCGCGGCCGCTTCCCCGGCCAGCGGCTGCTGCGCTCCTTCGTGCTGCTGCCGCTGGTCCTTCCTCCGGTGGTGGGCGGCATTGCACTGCTCTACACCTTCGGCCGGCAGGGGCTGCTGGGCCGCAGCCTCGAAGTCGCAGGGATCCAGATCGCGTTCTCCACGGCGGCGGTGGTGCTGGCCCAGACCTTCGTGGCCCTGCCGTTCCTGGTGGTGAGCCTCGAAGGAGCCCTGCGCTCGGCGGGGAGCCGCTATGAGGCTGTCGCCGCGACGCTCGGCGCACGTCCCACCACGGTGCTTCGCAGGGTCACGCTCCCCTTGGTCCTGCCCGGGCTGGCCTCGGGGGTCCTGCTCTCCTTCGCAAGGTGCCTCGGCGAATTCGGCGCGACCCTGACCTTCGCTGGCAGCCTGCAGGGTGTGACCCGCACCTTGCCGCTGGAAATCTACCTGCAGCGGGAAACTGACGCCGCCGCCGCCGTGGCGCTGTCCCTGCTGCTCGTGGCCGTGGCGGTGATCGTCGTCGGGTTGTCCTACCGGCGCCCGGGACCGGCCGGGCCCGGGAGCGCCGGCCGCGCGGAGCCGGCGCGCTCATGACCTTGAGCGTCGAGGCCGCCGTCGCCGCCCGCCGCTTCGACGTCTCGCTGAGCTTGGGGCCTGCGGAGACGATCGCCGTGCTGGGTCCGAACGGGGCAGGCAAGTCCACCCTGCTCTCGGTCATCGCGGGCCTGCTCCGCCCGGATTCGGGCCGGGCCGAGGTGGACGGCAGGGTCCTGTTCGACCTCCCGCTGGGCGCCGGGCAAGGTGCGGGCAGCTGGACCGCCCCGCACCGCCGCGGCATTGCCCTGTTGGCCCAGGAACCCCTGCTGTTCCCGCATCTGAGCGCGCTCGAGAACGTGGCCTTCGGGCCTCGGGGCGCGGGGGTGAGGAAGAGGGCGGCACGGGACACCGCCCGGCGGTGGCTGGCCGAAGTCGACGCCGGGCACTTGGAGTCCCGGCGGCCGGGGGAACTTTCCGGCGGCCAGGCCCAGCGCGTGGCGGTGGCACGGGCCCTGGCCGCGAACCCGGGCGTGCTGCTGCTGGATGAGCCGCTGGCCGCCCTGGACATCCAGGCGGCGCCGCTGCTGCGCCGGCTGCTCAAACGTGTCCTGGCCGGGCGCCGGGCCGTGATCGTCACCCACGACGTGCTGGACGCCTACATGCTCGCGGACCGCGTGCTCGTGATGGAGGATGGCCGGATCGCCGAGGAAGGGCCCACCCGCGAGCTGCTGCGCCGGCCGCGCAGCAGCTTCGCCGCGGGCCTGGCCGGGCTGAACCTCGTGGCGGGAACGGTGACCGCCGGCGGGATCCGGTCCGCCGAAGGCCTGGAGTTCGCCGGCCAGCACGACTTCCCACTGGTTCCCGGCCAGGCAGGCGTGGCGGCCTTCCCGCCGTCGGCGGTGTCGGTATTCCAGAACGAGGCGCACGGGAGCCCGCGGAACTCCTTCAGGGTGACCATCACGGACCTGGAGCCGCATGGGGACCAGATCCGGGTCCGCGCCGGAGAGCTGTCCGCGGACGTCACGCCGGCCGCCTCCGCCGACCTGGGGCTGGTGCCGGGACTCGACGTCCACTTCGTGGTGAAGGCGGCGGCGGTGGCCATCTACCCGGCGTAGTCCGGGGGGGGGTGGCCGACGCCGTAGGGCTGGCTTCGCTCGCTGCGGCGCCCGGCTACTCGTCCCGGCGGCGCACCGGATGCTGGCTGACGATCGAGACCCGGTTCAACGCGTTCATCGTGATGATCAGCCAGCTGGCGGCGGAGAATTCCTCGGCGCTGAGGTGTTTTCGGGCGGAGGCGCCTTCACGCTTTCGTGCGTGGACGTCCGAGATGCTCGTGACGGCTTCCGCGAGGGTCAGGGCCGCGCGTTCCTTGTCGGTGAAGAGCTCGGTGTCCCGCCAGGCGGAGAGCACGGCCAGGCGCCGGGCGGACTCGCCGTTCTTCACCGCGTCGCCCACATAGACCCACCCGCTCCGATGGAACGCCGAGCAGTGCGTGACAAATGTGTCAATCGTATGACAAGCTTTACACGCGGAAGACATTGATTCGGTGGGCGGCTCCTTGGGGGAGCCGGCCACCGAATCGCTTTCCGGTCAGTCGTTCCACCCGGGGACCTGCCCAGTGGCCACTTCGGCCCGCGGGGACATGCCCAGTCTTGGGCCCGGGAAATGGGCAGGATGGCACTATGTCCGGTGCCAGGGGCTGGCGGAGGACATGTCCAGCGGCCATTCCTACCCGCGGAGGACATGCCCAGCCTTGGGCCCGGGAAATAGGCAGGATGGCACTATGTCCGGCGCTCGGGGCTGGCGGAGGGCATGTCCAGTGGCCGGGCCGATCCGCGGAGGGCATGCCCAGTGGCCGGGCCCCCTGGCCGGGCGGTTGTGGCTGGACAGCGGTTTCGCTGTGGGCAAACATGGAGCCAAAGAGACGAAGCGTAAAGTTGAGCCAGATAGCCTCAACTTTGACACCAGACCATTCCGGAAGGAGCTCTCTTTGGACGCCAAATTCACCACCAAGAGCCAGGAGGCTCTTTCGGCAGCAGCCATGAACGCCTCGACGGCAGGCAACCCGCAGCTCGAGCCCGCGCACCTGCTCAAGGCGCTGATGGACCAGCGGGAGGGGGTCGCCGTCGCGCTCCTCCGCGCTACCGGCACGGATCCGGACACCGTCAGCGTCCAGGCGAGCTCCGCGATCAAGGCGCTCCCGTCCACCTCGGGCAGTTCCGTCCAGCAGGCCCAGCTGTCCCGCGCCGCGATGCAGGCCATCAAGAACGCCCAGAACGAGGCCGAGCGGCTCGGTGACAGCTTCGTCTCCACCGAGCACCTGCTGCTGGGACTGGCGTCCGGCAGCGACGGCGTCGGCAGGCTGCTGCGCGAGGCCGGCGCCTCCCAAGAGGCGCTGCACGCGGCGCTGCCGGGCGTGCGGGGCGACCGCAAGGTGGACAACGCGGACCCGGAAAACACCTTCCAGGCCCTGGAGAAGTTCGGCACCGACCTCACTGCCATTGCCCGCTCCGGCAAGCTGGACCCCGTGATCGGGCGCGACGCCGAAATCCGCCGCATCATCCAGGTCCTGAGCCGGCGCACCAAGAACAACCCGGTCATCATCGGCGAGCCCGGCGTCGGCAAGACCGCCGTCGTCGAGGGCCTCGCCCAGCGGATCGTGGCAGGGGACGTGCCCGAAAGCCTGCGCGGGAAGACCCTGATCGCCCTGGACCTCGCCTCCATGGTGGCCGGCGCCAAGTACCGCGGCGAATTCGAGGAACGGCTCAAGGCCGTGCTGGAGGAAATCAAGAACTCGGACGGGCAGGTCGTCACCTTCATTGATGAGCTCCACACCGTGGTGGGCGCCGGCGCCTCCGGGGACAGCTCCATGGACGCGGGCAACATGCTCAAGCCCATGCTGGCCCGCGGCGAGTTGCGTCTGATCGGCGCCACCACGCTGGACGAGTACCGCGAAAACATCGAGAAGGACCCGGCCCTGGAACGCCGCTTCCAGCAGGTGTTCGTCGGCGAGCCGAGCGTCGATGACACCATCGGCATCCTCCGCGGCCTCAAGGAACGCTACGAGGCCCACCACAAGGTCGCCATCGCGGACTCCGCCCTCGTCGCCGCCGCCACACTGTCCAACCGCTACATCACCGGCCGGCAACTGCCGGACAAGGCGATCGACCTCGTGGACGAGGCGGCGTCCCGGCTGCGCATGGAGATCGACTCGGCCCCGGAGGAGATCGACCAGCTGCGCCGTTCGGTGGACCGCCTGACCATGGAGGAGCTGGCCCTGCAGGGCGAGACGGACGCCGCGTCCGTGGAGCGGCTCGCCGCCCTGCGCGCGGACATGGCGGACAAGAAGGAAGAACTGGCCGCCCTCAACGCCCGCTGGGAAGCCGAGAAAGCCGGACTGAACCGCGTGGGCGAGCTGAAGGCCCGGATCGACGAACTGCGCTCCGCCGCCGAGAAATACCAGCGCGAGGGCGACCTCGAGGCCGCCTCCCGGATCCTCTACGGCGAACTCCCCGCCCTCGAGCGGGAACTCACCGCCGAGGCCGAGGCGGAGTCGGCCCGGGTGGCCGGCGGCGGGGCCAAACACGAGCTCATGGTGGCCGACGAGGTCACCGCGGATGACATCGCCGAGGTGATTTCCGCCTGGACCGGGATCCCGGCCGGGCGCATGCTGCAGGGCGAAAGCCAGAAGCTGCTGGAGATGGAACACGTGCTGGGGGAACGGCTGATCGGCCAGCAAAAGGCCGTCACCGCCGTGTCCGACGCCGTCCGCCGGGCCCGTGCCGGAATCAGCGACCCCAACCGGCCCACCGGCTCCTTCCTGTTCCTCGGGCCCACCGGCGTCGGCAAGACCGAGCTCGCCAAGGCCCTTGCGGACTTCCTGTTCGACGACGAGCGGGCCATGGTGCGGATCGACATGTCCGAGTACTCGGAGAAGCACTCCGTGGCCCGGCTCGTGGGGGCGCCCCCCGGCTACGTGGGCTACGAGGAAGGCGGCCAGCTGACCGAGGCGGTCCGCCGTCGTCCGTACTCCGTGGTGCTGCTGGACGAGGTGGAGAAGGCCCATCCGGAGGTCTTCGACATCCTGCTGCAGGTGCTCGACGACGGCAGGCTCACCGACGGCCAGGGCCGCACGGTGGACTTCCGCAACGTGATCCTGGTCCTGACCTCAAACCTGGGCAGCCAGTTCCTGGTGGACCCAAACCTGGACGCCGCATCGAAGCGCGAGGCCGTTCTGGCCACTGTGAACGCCTCCTTCAAGCCGGAATTCCTGAACCGGCTGGACGAGGTGGTCTTGTTCGACCCGCTGAGCGTCGAGGAGCTGGCGGAGATCGTGGAATTGCAGGTCAAGGAGCTGGGTGAACGGCTCAAAGGCCGCCGTCTCAACCTGGAGGTCACCGACGGCGCCCGCGCCTGGCTGGCCGTGACCGGCTTCGACCCGGCCTACGGCGCCCGTCCGCTGCGCCGTCTGGTGCAGCGCGAGATCGGCGACCGGCTGGCCAAGGCCATCCTGGCCGGTCAGATCGCGGACGGGGACACCGTGCTGGTGGACACCGCCCCCGACCTGATGGAGCTCACCATGGGCGGCGCCGAGGCCTTCGACCGGCCCGACGGCGGTGCCGCCACCGGCAGCGGGCTCTCGGTCCGGCGCAAGGCCTAACCGGCCCGCGGCTCCCCTGACGGCCCGCCTGAGGGGCTGGCGGTCAGGGGAGCAGGGACTCCTTGAGGGCGTTGCCGGTATCGGCGACAACGTAGCAGTCCACCCGCCGGTCGCCCTTGTCCCAGCTGGTGGAACTCGGGTAGGCGAGCTTGTAGCTCAGCACGTAGTCCGACGACTTCTCGGTGAGGGGTGCCGCCTTGCAGGCGTCCAGCGCCTTCTGCTTGAGCGGGTCCCGGCCGGGGTAGGAATCCGCGCCCGGGTATGTCTCAATGGCGACCAGCTGGGCGGAGTGCCCGGTGTCGCACGCCACGACAGTGG
>JAODMV010000113.1 GCA_025464875.1 Arthrobacter sp.
GGCCTGCACACCGAGGTCCTCAACGGCGCCGCACCGTCGGTCGCCGTCACGGCCCCGGAGGGTGTCCTTGTCGAGACCGTCGGCCGCGAGGACCGCCGGATCGGCTCCGCGGCCATCCCCGAAGACCGTGTCTCCGCCAACGCCTGGGAACACTTCACCGAAGCCACCGTCATCACGGTTCCGGCCGAGGTCCAGGCGGACGGCGAAGTCAGCGTCGTGCTGACCGGCCAGGGCACCGAGGCTTCCACCCAGCACCTCGTGATCGTGGCGGAGAAGTTCTCCAAGGCCGTCGTCGTCCTGGACCACCAGGGCACCGCCGTCGTCTCGGAGAACGTCGAGATCCTCGTCGAGGAGGGCGCGCAGCTGACCGTCATCTCGCTCCAGGAATGGAACGACGACGCCGTGCACGCCTCCTCCCAGCAGGCGAAGATCGGCCGCGACGCCAAGTTCAAGCACATCGTCGTCAGCCTCGGCGGCGACCTCGTGCGCGTCACGCCGTCGGCCCGCTTCACCGCCCCGGGCGCTGAAGTGGAGATGTTCGGCCTGTACTTCGCCGACGCCGGCCAGCACCTCGAGCAGCGCCTGTTCGTGGACCACGCGGTCGCCAACTGCAAGTCCAACGTGCTGTACAAGGGCGCCCTGCAGGGCCGCAACGCGCACACCGTATGGGTGGGCGACGTTCTGATCCGCAAGGAAGCAGAAGGCACCGACACCTACGAGGCCAACCGCAACCTGGTCCTGACCGACGGCGCCCGCGCGGACTCCGTGCCCAACCTCGAGATCGAGACGGGCCTGATCGCCGGCGCCGGCCACGCCAGTGCCACCGGCCGCTTCGACGACCAGCACCTGTTCTACCTGATGGCCCGCGGCATTCCGGAAGAGGTGGCCCGCCGCCTCGTGGTCCGCGGCTTCCTGAACGAGATCATCCAGCAGATCAAGGTCCCGGCCATCGAGGAGCGCCTCACGGCCGCTGTCGAGCGCGAACTCGCGGCAACGAACCACTAGAGGACACAGGACAACACCAGATGACTGAACAGCCAAAAGGCGAGCTTGTCTGCAAGGCCAGCGAGATCCAGGTCAAGCAGGCGCTGCGGATCCTGATCGATGACTACCCGGTAGCCGTCGTGAAGGACTCGATGGGCGAGATCCACGCCATCGGCGACACCTGCTCGCATGCGGACATCTCCCTTTCCGAAGGCGAGGTCGAAGGCTGCCTGATCGAGTGCTGGGGGCACGGTTCCCAGTTCGACCTGCGCAGCGGCGAGCCGCTCCAGCTGCCGGCCTATGATCCTGTGCCCGTCTTCGCCGTGGCCGTCCAAGGCGACGACGTCTACGTGGACGTCACGAACGTCCTGAACGGTGCCGAAGCTCCAACCTTCAGCTGACCTTCCCGGCAGCAAAAGCTTTAGAAAACTTAACGCCAAGAAACCGCACCAGGCCGGAGGGCACGGTGCAGAGGAGAACAAGACATATGTCGACTCTTGAGATCAAGGACCTGCACGTCAGCATTGACACCGAGCAGGGCACGAAGGAAATCCTGAAGGGCGTCAGCCTGGTTATCAGGACCGGTGAGACGCACGCCATCATGGGCCCGAACGGCTCCGGTAAGTCCACCCTGGCGTCCACCATCGCCGGCCACCCGCGCTACAACGTGACGTCCGGCTCCATCACGCTGGACGGCGAAGACGTCCTCGCGATGAGCGTCGACGAACGCGCCCGGGCCGGCCTGTTCCTGGCCATGCAGTACCCCGTCGAGGTCCCCGGCGTGAGCATGACCAACTTCCTGCGCACCGCCAAGACCGCCATCGACGGCGAGGCACCCAAGCTGCGTACCTGGACGAAGGACGTCAAGGCCGCCATGGCGCAGCTGCGCATTGACGCCGACTTCACCCAGCGCAACGTCAACGAAGGCTTCTCCGGCGGCGAGAAGAAGCGCGTCGAGATCCTCCAGCTGGAGCTGTTCAAGCCGAAGTTCGCCATCCTGGACGAGACCGATTCCGGACTGGACGTCGACGCCCTGAAGGTTGTCTCCGAGGGCGTCAACCGCGCCCACGCCGAAGGCAACATGGGCACCCTGCTCATCACGCACTACACCCGGATCCTGCGCTACATCAAGCCGGAGTTCGTGCACGTGTTCGTTGACGGCCAGGTAGTGGAAGAGGGCGGCCCGGAGCTTGCCGACCGCCTCGAAGAAGAAGGCTACGACCGTTACGCCACCGGCGCGGGAGCAGCCACCATCGCTGCAGCACAGGCCTAGTTAGGACTTCGCCATGACGGAAATCAATGTGGCCCGCACGGGCCTCGAGGATGTCGAAGAGGCACTCAAGGATGTGATCGACCCGGAACTCGGAGTCAACATCGTTGATCTGGGCCTGCTGTACGGTCTGAAGTACTCAGACGACGACGGCGCCCTGCTGATCGACATGACGCTCACCACGGCCGCCTGCCCGCTCACCGATGTGATCGAGGAACAGGTCGGCAAGGCCCTGGACGGGGTTGTGGACGAATGGCGCCTGAACTGGGTGTGGATGCCGCCATGGGGTCCGGAACGGATCACCGAAGACGGCCGCGACCAGATGCGCGCGCTGGGCTTCAACATCTAGGTCCCCGCCGCCTCCCAGCCGCGCTCCGCTTCGGCCAGGGAACCCGCCCCGCTACCGCCCCCAACTCGCAGGCTCGCTTGGGCCCCTCGGTAGCGTGGGCCCAGGCGGCGGAGGCCCCTGACATGAGACGGCGGCCGGCCACCTTCCAGCGAAGGTGACCGGCCGCCGTCGTACTTGTCTCGGTGCTTTTACGGGCTGGCGGCGCTGAAGGTGTCGCACTGGTTGATGTCGCCGGTCTGGTAGCCCTGGGAGAACCACTTCTGCCGCTGCGCGCTGGAGCCATGCGTCCAGCTCTCGGGCGACACGCGCCCCGTGGCGGCCTTCTGGATGCGGTCGTCTCCCACGGCCGAGGCCGCGGACAGGGCGTCCTGCAGATCCTGTTCCCTCAGCGGTTCCAGGAACGGCTGGCCGGTGTTCGGGTCCGGCTGGGTGCTCGCGTAACGGGCCCACAGGCCGGCGTAGCAGTCGGCCTGGAGTTCCACGCGCACGGCCCCGGACTCCGGCCCCCGGGGATCCTGCTGCCCCCGGTCCAGGTTGCCCAGCACGTTCTGGACATGGTGCCCGAATTCATGGGCCACCACATACTCCTCCGCCAGCGGTCCGCCCGAGGACCCGAAGCGGGTTTTGAGCTCCTGGAAGAAACCGGGGTCAAAGTAGGCGGTGCTGTCGGCCGGGCAGTAGAAGGGCCCCACCTCTGAGCTGGCCGGGCCGCAGCCGGTGTTGGTGCCGCCGGTGAAGATCACCGTTTCCGGCCGCGGGTACGTTTGGTTGTACTGGGCGAGGTAGGCCGGCCAGAAGGTATTGAGGCTGTTGACCGTGCCGACGATCCGGCAGTCGATGCGGGCATCGGCGTCGGCGCCGGTACTGCAGGCCGGAGCGGAGCCTTGGCTTTGCGCCTGCGGGTCCTGGACCGCGCCACTCAGTTCCTGGAGGATCTGGGGGTTGATGCCGAACAGGGCGGCAAGGAGCAGGACGATTCCGCCGCCGATGCCCCCGCCGATCTTGGTACCCCGCCCCATGCCGCGCCGGTCCTGGACCTGCGAGGGGTCCAGCTGGGCATTGTCATTGAAGCTCATGTTGTCACAATATCCTGCACGGACTCCGGCGGCGCCCCCCTGCCGGTAAAGTTGCTCCGATGCCTTTTCTCGACAGACTTCAGCGTTGGGCCGATGAACGCCCCGACGGTACCGCCGTCGCCGTAGCCGGACGGCGCCTCAGCTGGGCGGGTCTGCGTGATGCCGCCGCGGCACTGGTGCCCGAAGCGGCGCCCGTCACCGTGCTGTCGGAGAAAAACTCCCCGCACTTCGCCGTCCGGTTCGCGGCGGCTGTGGCGGGGGAGCGGCAGTGCGCCGTGCTGGACCCGGCCTGGCCGCAGCAACTGCAGGACGGGATCGCCGCGCGGATCGCGGAGCGGATTGCCCAGGCGGCTCCGGCAGCCCCGGCGGCCCACGGCACGGAGCTGCGCGACGGGCCGCCCGGAACCCCGTTCCTGATCGGCCTGACGTCCGGCACCACCTCGGTCCCGAAGGCCTTCACCCGCTCGCGGCGGTCCTGGCAGCAGTCCTTCGAGGCCTCGATCGAATTCTTTGGCCTCACTCCGGAGGACAGGACCCTGACCCCGGGACCGCTGGCCTCTAGCCTGAACCTGTATGCGCTGGCCGAATGCCTCTACGCGGGCGCGGAGTTCCATACCCTGGAACACTTCGACGTCGGCGACGCGCACGCCGCGGTCAGCCATGACGGCATCACCCGGCTGGTCCTGGTCCCGACGATGCTCAGGCTGCTCAGCGAGCGGGGCCTCACCGGCGGCGTCGACGCCTCGGGCATCCGCAGCATTGTCTGCGCCGGTTCGAAGCTGGACGCGCGGACGCTCGAAGCGGCACGGCGCTGGGCGCCCAACGCGACCATCTACGAGTACTACGGCGCCTCCGAGATCAGCTTTGTTGCCGGCGCCGGGCTGCGCCCCGGGGAGGCGCCGAAGCTGGGCGGAACCGGCATAGGGGGCCCTTTTCCCGGCGTCGAGATCCGGATCCTGGACGACGCCGGAACCGAGCTGCCGGACGGAAGCGACGGCAACGTCTGCATCCGCAGCGGCATGGTCAGTGAGGGCTACCTCTGGGGCGACGACGGTCAGGCGCTGCGCTGCTTCGACGGCTGGTTCACGGTGGGGGACCAGGGCTACCTCTCCGCCGGGGTGCTGTACCTGCTGGGGCGGCGCTCGGACATGATTCTCACCGCCGGCACGAACGTCTACCCGCACGAAGTCGAGCTGGCCCTGGCGTCCGTCCCCGGCGTCGCGGCCGCGGTGGCCGCCGGGATGCCTGACGGCCTGCGCGGGCAGCGGGTCGTCGCCGGCGTGGTCCCCTCGCACGGCGCAGTCACCGCCACCCAGCTGAAAGCCGGCGTCGAGGACGTGCTGGCACGCAATAAACGCCCCCTGGAGTACTACGCCCTGGCCGAGCTTCCCGTGACGGACCGCGGCAAGGTCAGCAGGCAGCTCCTGCTCGACTGGATCGACCGCCATGACCCCCGGGCCCGCCGCCTTGCCTGAACCGCAGCCGGAGCTCCGCGGCCGCCGGTCCCTCCCCGAGGACCGCCAGCCGGTGATCATCGCCGCCCGCCGGACGCCGCTGTGCCGCGCAAACGGGGCGCTGAAGCATTTGCGCGCCCACGAACTGCTGGCCCCCGTGCTCCGCAGCCTGCTCTCCTCCGCCGCGCACGAGGCAGACCCCGGCGCCGCCTCCGAGGCGGGGATCGCGCCGGGCTCCGTGACGGACGTGGTGATCGGCAACGCCGTCGGCGCCGGCGGGAACGTGGCCCGGCTCGCGGCGCTGGAGGCCGGCCTGCCCGTCAGCGTCCCCGGCGTCACGGTGGACCGGCAATGCGGTTCTGGGCTGGACGCGATCGTGCTGGCCTCGCGCCTCGTGGCGGCCGGTGACGGCGGCGTGTACCTCGCCGGCGGGGTGGAAAGCATCAGCACAGCCCCGCTGCGTGCGCACCGGGCCCGGGACGGAACCCCGGAGTTCTTCCGCCGGGCACAGTTCGCACCGCTCAGCCACGGCGACCCGGACATGGGCGTGGCGGCCGAAAACGTCGCCGCCCGCTTCGGTGTCAGCCGGGCGCGGCAGGACGCCTTTGCGCTCCGCAGCCACCGGCGGGCACTGGCCGCCGCGGCCGCCGGGGCGTTCGACGGCGAACTCCTTCCCATCACCGCGGGTTCCGGAAGTTCGCGTACGGTCAGCGCCGACAACGGCCCCCGCCCGGGCCTGAGCGCGGCGCTGATGGCGCGGTTCCCTCCGGTCTTTGCCGCGGGAGGCACCGTCACCGCCGGCAACTCCTGCTTCGACGCTGACGGCGCCGCCGCCGTCGTGATTACCTCGGTGGAGCGGGCCCGGGCACTCGGGGCCCGCGACGGACTTCTGGTGCTGGGCACCGACACCGCAGGGGTGGACCCGGCGCTGCTGGGCATCGGGGCCGCGGCGGCGGCGGAACGGCTGCTCACGGCCCAGGGACTGACGGCAGGGAACGTGGGCCTGGTCGAATTCAACGAGGCGTTCGCCGCCCAGGCCCTGGCCTGCCTCGACCAGCTGGGCATCAACCCGGACCGCGCAAACCTCGAAGGCGGCGCCCTGGCCCTGGGCCACGCCTACGGTGCCTCCGGTGCGGTGCTGGTCACCCGGCTGCTGGCCCAGGCGCGACGGAACCCGGTGGAGGGGCAGCTGGCGCTGGCGCTGATCAGCATCGCCGGCGGCATGGGCACCGCGGCGCTCCTGGGCTACCGCCGGCTGAGCTAAGGCCCGGAGGACATGCCCAGTGTTTGGCGCCCCGGGTGGACAGCTGGGCCAAGGCCGGAGGACATGCCCAGTGTTTGGCGGCACGGGTGGGCAGCTGGGCCAAGGCCGGGGGACATGCTCAGTGTTTGGCGCCACCGGTGGACATAGTGGGCATATGTCCAGTGGCCGCGCCCAGGGGAGGGCATGTCCGCGGGGCGGGGAGGGGAGGCTGCTCAGTCGTCCAGGTCTTCGGCTTCGCCCAGGCCTCGGGCGGCGAGGGCGTCGCCGGTCTGCCGGGCAAAGGCCACCGTGGTGATGAACACCGGCAGCACCAGGGCCCGGGGGTTCCGTTCCAGGCCGCGCGCCCGGGCGGAGTCCCGGACGTCGGCATAGGCTCCGGCGATGAACGGGATGCTGCGGAGCATGATCGCGATGGTCAAGGCGAAGCGTTCCGGGTCCGCGCCGAGGCGCCTGAACGGCCGGGCCAGCGAAGCCACGCCATCTAGGAGCGCCTGGACCGGGGTCGTGGCCGTCAGGATCGAGGCCGCCACCACGCAGACCAGCACATTGAGCACGATGCGGGCCGCGGTGGGGCCGCCCAGCTGCCACCACTGGAACAGGCCGATCGCCAGCAGGACCGGCAGGACGGGGCGGACCGCGCGGACCAGCCGGGCCATTCCCGCTCCACTGAACAGGAACATCGCGCACAGCAGCGCCAGCGCGGCGGCTGCCACCTCCCAGTCGGCCACCAGGAAGGACGCCATGCCGCAGCCGAGGACCAGCAGGAACTTCAGCCACAGCGGGGCCCGGTGGATCACGGAGGTGCCGGGCACATAGTTGGCCAGCAAGAAGCCGTGGCCGCTCAACCCTGCTCCAGGTTTCGCCGCCCCGGAGCGGCGGAAGCGCCGGCCGCGGGAGGAAGCGCCGCGGCGGAGAGCGCACGGTAATGACGGACGGCGGCGGCCGCCTCGCCGTCGAACACCACCCTTCCTGCGTCCACGACGAGCACCCGCTCAAGGTCCTGCGCGAGCTCAAGGTCGTGCGTGGACAAGATCACTTGCTGGCTCAGCCCGGCCAGGGTCCGGCGCAGCAGTTCGCGGTTGCGCAGATCCAGCAGGGTCGAGGGCTCGTCCAGCACCAGCACTTCCGGCTCCACGGCCAGGACGGCGGCCAGTGCCAGCAGCTGGCGTTCCCCGCCGGAGAGCTCGTAGATGCTCTGATCGGCCAGCGGCAGCAGCCCGAAACGGTCCAGCACGGCCTCGGCCTGGCTGCGGCGCTCCTTGGCGTTCCGGACCGAGCGCCGCAGCGACAGTTCCACATCCTCCCGCCCGGTGGGCATCACAAGCTGGGAGAGCGGATCGGTGAAGACGAACCCGACCCGGCGGCGGACGTCCCGCACGGCGCGGACGGTGTCCCGGCCGCCGACGGTGACCGAGCCGGTGCTCGGCGCCACGAGCCCGTTGAGGAGCCGCAGCAGCGTGGACTTGCCCGAGCCGTTGGCGCCGATGACGCCGATCCGCTGCTCCGTGAGGTCCAGCGACAGCTCCTCGAGCAGCGTCTTAGGGGCGGCGTGGCCGTCAACCGCCACCCGCACCGCAACGCGGTCCAGGATGATGCTGCTCACAGGCGCTCGTCGGCCTTCCGGACGCGTCGGAGCAGCAGGTCGGGGAAGGCCTTGTGCAGGGCCAGGGCAATGCTGACGGCCAGCACGTTCTTGATGATGTCGCCCGGGTAGTAGGCGAGGTCGGCGAGGAAGGCCTTGGACAGCTCGAGCTTGGCGTTGACCACCATGCCGAGCACGCCGAGGGTATGGACGAGTGCGATGCTGCTCACCATGGCGGCGGCGAACAGGAGAACGCCGCGGTACTTCCGGGACTTGCCGGCGGTGCGCCGGAGCACGACGACGGTCAGCCAGCCCACGGCCGCGGCTGCCAGCGGAAACGCCAGGATGTACCCGGCGGAGGGCCCGGCCAGCACGCCCAGACCGCTGCGTCCGCCGCTGAAGATCGGCAGGCCGGCGAGCCCGAGGAGGACATAGAGCCCGACGGCGGCGAAGGCGCGGCCGGGACCGAGGGCCAGGCCGGTGAGCATGACGGCGAGGGTCTGCAGGGTGATGGGGACGCCGAGCCCGCCGACCGGGACGGCGGCGATCAGCGCGGAACCCGCCACGAGGGCGGCGAAAACGGCAATCAGGCCCAGATCGGTGGCGTTCCAGCGGTTCCGCCGCTGTTCGGGCCGGGTAGTGACGGCGGTGTCAGTCTGGGACATCGGTATTTCCTGTCGCATAAGGGGGAATCTTACTTTCGACCATACGGCCGTCGCCGCCGCACCGTTTTGTAGCAGCCCCACAAACCGCCGGTGCCGATGCTGGAGGGTGCCGCCAAGGGGCGCCGGCCGCCCGCGGCGGCGCCGTCGCCGCCCCTTCCGCGGGCGGATGTCATCCGGAGGAGGCGGGGCCGGTAGAATAGTAGAGGCCGTTCTCTCGGCCGCACTGCCCCGGCCCCCTCCAGATTCTCCGTTGTGCCGCGGCGTTCCCTTTGTGAAAGGCCTTAGCTGCATTGATTACCGTCCAAGATCTTGAACTGCGCGCCGGCGCCCGGCTGCTCATGGACCAGGTGAGCTTCCGGATCGACAAGGGAGACAAGATCGGGCTCGTGGGCCGTAACGGTGCAGGCAAGACCACGCTCACCCGCGTGCTCGCCGGTGAGGGCCTGCCCGCCGGCGGCAAGGTTACCCGCAGCGGCGAGATCGGCTACCTGCCGCAGGATCCCCGCACCCCGGACATGGAGCAGCTGGCCCGCGACCGGATCCTCTCCGCCCGCGGTCTGGACATCGCCGTCGGCAAGCTCCGGCAGACGCATGAAGACATGGCCAGCGATGACGCCGAAATCCAGCGCAAGGCGATGAATCGCTATGACCGCCTGGAATCCGAGTTCCTGGCGGCCGGCGGCTACGCGGCGGAGGCCGAGGCCGCCTCAATCTGCTCCAACCTGGCGCTCCCGGACCGCCTGCTGAACCAGCCGCTGAAGACCCTTTCCGGCGGCCAGCGTCGCCGGGTGGAGCTTGCCCGCATCCTGTACTCCGGCGCCGAGACGATGCTTCTCGACGAGCCCACCAACCACCTCGACGCCGATTCCATCTCCTGGCTCCGTGAGTTCCTCAAGAACCACCAGGGCGGCCTGATCGTCATCAGCCACGACACGGAGCTTCTCGAAGCCACCGTCAACAAGGTCTTCCTGCTGGACGCCAACCGCGCGCAGATCGACTTCTACAACATGGACTGGAAGCGCTACCTCTCGCAGCGCGAAACCGACGAGCGCGCCCGCAAGCGCGAACGCGCCAACGCGGAGAAGAAGGCCCAGGTCCTCATCGACCAGGCCAACAAGATGCGCGCCAAGGCCACCAAGGCCGTCGCCGCGCAGAACATGGCCAAGCGTGCCGAGCGTCTGCTGGGCGGGCTGGAAGCCGTGCGCGAGACCGACCGCGTGGCAGCCCTGCGCTTCCCGGATCCCTCACCCTGCGGCAAGACCCCGCTCACCGCGGACGGCCTCAGCAAGTCCTACGGCTCGCTGGAAATCTTCACCGACGTGGACCTTGCGATCGACCGCGGCTCCAAGGTCGTCATCCTGGGCCTCAACGGCGCCGGCAAGACCACTTTGCTGCGCATGCTGGCCGGCGTCGACAAGCCGGACACCGGCGAAGTAATTCCCGGCCACGGCCTGAAAGTGGGCTACTACGCCCAGGAGCACGAGACGCTAGACGTGGACCGCACGGTCCTGCAGAACATGCGCTCCTCGGCCCCGGACATGAATGACGCCGAAGTGCGCGGCATTTTGGGTTCCTTCCTGTTCTCGGGCGACGACGTCGACAAGCCGGCCGGCGTGCTGTCCGGCGGCGAGAAGACCCGCCTGGCGCTGGCCACCATTGTGGCGTCCAGTGCCAACGTGCTGCTCCTCGACGAGCCCACCAACAACCTCGACCCGGCCAGCCGCGCCGAAATCCTCGGTGCCTTGAGTAACTACACCGGCGCCGTCGTCCTGGTCAGCCACGATGAAGGCGCCGTCGAGGCGCTGAATCCGGAGCGCGTCGTGCTGCTGCCCGACGGCATCGAGGACCACTGGAACGAAGACTACCTGGACCTGATCACGCTGGCGTAGGCCCGCTGGGCGGCTTCGCGCCGCACGCGCAATTTGCCGTGTTCGGCGCCCGGGGCGTGTCGGCACCCGTGCCCGGCTCGGCCTCCGGCGATTCCTCGCGCGTGCCGGCAGTACCCGGAAGAAGACCGGCAGCAGCCGCGGGATTCATATCCGTATCTCACCTATTCAGTCCCCTTTCATATAACCGGCATTATTTATTGACCGCCGCCTGTGAGCTGCGTCATGCTTCCAGAGAGGTTGTTCGCGAGCCGACGCATCGTACGGCATACGAACAGACCACTGCACCTTGGCCCGGAGTCTCGGGCGCAACTGCAATTTCAGCAACGAGGCTGATCTCTGGAAGGAAACCGAATGTCCACGACCACCGTCAGCACCTGGATCGATTCGATCACCGTCGAGGAGCTCGAAAAGGATCCCAACCCCATCTACGAGCGCCTCCGCAAAGAGGCCGCGCCGGTCGTTTTCCTCCCGGCTATCGGCCTCCACGTAGCAACCACCGCGGAGGCATGCAGGGAGATCGCCAGCAACAGCGAGCTTTGGTACGGCTTTATCTCCCCTGCCGGCGGCCGCACCTTCGGCCATGGCGCCATCTTGAACGAGAATGGTCCCTTGCACGAGGATCTTCGGGAAATGGTGGAACCTTCCCTCAAGCCGTCAGTGGTGGACCAGTACGTGGAAGACCTCGTCCGCCCGATCGCCCGCAAGTTCCTGGCCGAGTTCGAAAACGACGGCCACGCAGACCTCGTGGCACAGTACGCCGAACAGGTCAGTGTCCGATCGCTCGGCGACCTGCTGGGGCTGAATTCGGTGTCCTCGGACAAGCTCCGCGAATGGTTCCACAAACTCAGCGTTTCCTTCACCAACGCGGCCATGACCGAAGACGGCGAATTCGCCAACCCGGAGGGATTCACCCCGGGAGACGAAGCACGCGCCGAGATCCGCAGCATTGTCGACCCCCTGATCGACAACTGGATAGTCAATCCGGACCACAGCATGTTGTCGCACTGGCTCCACGACGGCATGCCCGCCGGCCAGACCCGGGACCGCGAGTACATCTATCCCACCCTGTACGTGGACCTGCTCGGCGCCATGCAGGAGCCGGGACACGCCATCGCTTCCACCGTGGCCGGGCTCTGGAGCAGGCCCGAGCAGTTTGAGCGCGTGATCGACGACCCGTCGCTGATCCGCCGCGCCATCCAGGAAAGCGTGCGCTGGACCTCACCCATCTGGTCAGCCACTACGCGGCAGGCCCAGCAGGCCACCACCGTCCAAGGGGTTGATCTGCCCGAGGGAACAGTGGTGATGATGTCCTACGGCTCCGCCAACCGGGACGAAAATGTCTACAACGCGCCGAGCGAATACGACCTGGACCGGAGGCCGGCGCCGCACCTGGCGTTCGGCGCAGGGAAGCACGGTTGCGCCGGGACCTATTTCGCCACCGAAGTCATCCGGATCGGCCTGGAGGAGCTGTTTGAGGCCATTCCGAACCTGGAGCGGGACGAAGACCACGAGATTGACTTCTGGGGCTGGGGTTTCCGCGGCCCCAAGGAACTGCACGCAAAATGGGAGGTGTGATCCCGGTGGCCGGCAAATTCACCATCGAAGTGGCCTCTGTGAAGAAGTCAGCAGCCTGCGGTGGGGAGCAAAGCGTTTTGGACGCGTTCTTGCGGGAAGACATCTGGGTCCCGCATTCGTGCACCCAAGGCACGTGCGGTTCCTGCAAGATCAAGGTGCTTGGCGGAACCGTCGATCACCGCTCGTCTCCGCTCTACACCCTGTCCCAGGAAGAGCGCGACGATTCCGTGGCGCTGGCCTGCCAGTGTGCTCCCGTTTCGGATCTCACCGTGGAGCCCATCAACAGTTTCGCCTGCGACGACCGAATTCCCCGCCACACCCTGGCCGATTATGCGGGCGTCATCGTCGGACTGGAGGACATCGCATCAAGTGTCCGCCGGCTGACCGTGAAACTGGATGCCGCCATGGCCTTCAACCCGGGCCAGTATGTCGAGATAACAGTCCCCGGGCTCGGTGTGCGGCGCCAGTACTCGATCTCTAGCAACGCCTCGGATCCGTCGACGTTGGCCATGGACGTGAAATACACCGCAGGCGGGGCCGCCAGCGAATGGCTCTTCGCCCGGGCGAGCGTCGGCGAAGAGGTGGCAATCACCGGACCGTATGGCCGGTTCGGGCTTCATGCAGCCCAGGATGAGGAAGTGATCATGCTTGCGGGAGGCACGGGCCTGGCGCCGATGAAGTCCATCATCACCAGCGTGCTCGCCGGCGGCCTGGCCCCGAAGGTCTATCTCTATCACGGCGATCGGGAGGTGCTTGACCTCTATGATTTTGAGTATTTCCGTGATCTGGAGTCTGCCGATGGCCGCTTCGTCTTCCGCCCGGCGGTGAGCCGCGGCGTGCAAAGTGACGGCTGGGAAGGGCGGATCGGCCGGGTCACGGATCTTGTGGCCGAGGACTTCGCGTCCTGCAAGGGCATGAGCGCGCTGGTCTGCGGGTCGCCAGGATTCGTGGATTCAGCTGCAAAATCCCTCAAGCGGCGCAGAATGGCGCCCAGACTCATCATCCGCGAAGAATTCACGCACGCCGTTCCGGAACCGGCGGATCAACTTCTTAACTAGGACGGGGGAAGAGCCCGCTGACACCTTCGTTGCCGAGGAGCGGCCTTTCCGGATTGCCAACTCCTCGGCTGCGGCCGGGTCCCGGAATCCCGGGTGGCGCCGCCCTCGCAATCCCTGCCGCCTGGTCAGCGGACCTCCAGGACCTCCGCGTCGGTGATGCGGCGGAGTTCCTGGTAGCTGATGGAGAACATCGAGTTGTGGTCTCCGGCGCCGGCCCAGAGGATCGGATGCTCCGCCAAGGAGCTGTCCAGGAGGGTGCGGATCTTTGCCGGATGGCCCAGCGGGGCGACCCCGCCCACGCGCTGGCCCGTGTGCACCAGGACAAATTCCGGCGTGGCGCGGCGGATCTTCCCCGCGCCGAGCACACCGGCGACCTTTTGGACGTCCACCCTGGCCGCGCCGCTGGCCAGGATGAGCAGGGGAGCGCCGGCGAGTTCGAAGACGAGGCTGTTCGTGATGGCCGCGACGTCGCAACCCAGCGCGGCGGCCGCCGCAGCCGCCGTCGGGACCTCCGCATCAAAGACTTTCACCGTGTCCTTGGCACCTGCCGCCCAGAGCGCGTTCTTCACGTTCGCTACCGGCTCCGGGTACATGCTGCCCCCTTCAATAACCCTGGGCATCCAGGATGGCGTCTTCCTCTTCCTCCGCCGTCGCGTTCTTCCGCTTCCGGGGGGCCGGACGACGCCGGGCCACCGGGCCGCTGGAGTGCGTGAAGCCTCCGCTGGCGGCTGCCTCTTCGGCGTCCTCCGCATCGATGGCCGCGTTGCGGGCCTGCTGCCGGGCCGCGTAGCCGAAGCCGATGAACATCAGCACCCCGAATGCGAACCACTGCAGGGAGTAGGAAAGGTGCGTGCCCTCCTCGGTGGCCGGCTTGGGGAAGGCGAAGGGCATGTCCGGCACGGAGGGGCGCTCGGAGGCCAGCTGTCCGTAGGCGCCGGTGAGCACCGGATATCCCAGCTGTGCGGAGTAGGACGCGAGGTCGATCGAAGCCAGCTGGCCGTCCGGGGCGCCGCGCTGGAGCTGCGGTTCGGCCGGTTTGAGGCGGGCGACGACCGTTACCTGGCCCTGCGGCGGTGCCGGAACCGAGTCGGGACGGCCCGGCGTTTTGTTGCCGATCGGCAGCCAGCCGCGGTCGATCACCACGGTCTCGCCGCTGTCCAGCTTGAGCGGGACAACCACCTCGTAGCCGGGCTGGCCGTTAAGGGGCCGGTTGCGGACGATGCGCTGGCCGGAGACGTCGTAGCTGCCCCGGAGTTCAACCTGGGTCCACTCGCGTTCGGGGTCGAGCGTGGTGAACTGGTCCCTGACCTCGGCGAAGGGCACGGGGGCGGCGGAGTAGTTGGACGTCACCCGGTTGATTTCGGCCAGCGTCTCGTTCCGCCGGTCCATCTGCCAGCGGCCCAGCCAGACGCACGCCGCGGCGAAGATCGCGGCCACCAGCAAATACCCCAGCCACTTACTGGAGAAGAGAAAACGGTACATTCAGCCGACCTCGCCCGGGACGTTCATGCCGACGGTCTCTTTCCAGAGACCACGGGTCTGGAGGTAGTCCTCGAGCCAGGCCTTGTGCTCTGCGCAGGCCAGCCAGCTCTTCCGGCGCTCCGGCGTGTGGATCTTCGGGTTGTTCCACAGCAGTTGCCACTCGGCCTCGGCCCGGCAGGCCTTCCGGGAGCACACAGTTCCGGCGAGCGGCGCCGTTCCGCTGCCGCTCCCGGCCAGGTCAAAGAGGTTCATGAAGCAGCCCGTCCATCGTCGTCGTCATCATCATCATCATCGATCAGCTCGCCCTGCAGGAGCGTCATCGAGGCGTCGTCCGCGGCCGCGTCCTCGGACGCGGCCGGCGCGGCGGCGCCGAGTTCCCCCAACGGAACGTAGTCCAGCAGGGAATCGCTGTGCGTCTCCGCTTTGTCGCTGCCATTGGCGATCACCACGGCGATCCAGGGCAGGAAGACCGCGCCAATGACGGGAACAATCTTGAACCAGCCATCCACCACGAAGATCAGGATCAGGCACACCATGCGAATGCCCATCGCGACGGCGTACTTGATCATCCGCCGGCGCATCTCGTCCGAGTGCGCGGTAGCGGCGTCCGTGATGCTGTGCACCTCGGCATCGCCGGATCGCGCATCCGGGTCCCGAGGCAGGGGCCCGCCGGGTCGGTTTTTCAGTGTCACGGCTGTCAGATCACGCTCCAAAGGCTTACTTAGATTCTCTCACCATCGGCGGAGCCGCCCAAACGGGCGCCCGGCGGGCGCTAAGATCGGAGGCAGGAAAATCCCGCCCCCCACCGCGGCGCCGACGGGCCGCAGAATTCCGGAGCAGCACATGTCTGAAGCAACCCCAACAACCGGCCGCAGCGTCCTGATCACCGGCGGCAACCGCGGGATCGGTCTGGCCATCGCCGAATCCTTCCTGGCCAACGGGGACAAGGTGGCGGTCACGTACCGCAGCGAATCGAAGCTTCCCGAGGGCGTCCTGGGGGTCAAGGCCGACGTCACGGACGAGGCCTCGGTGGATGCCGCCTTCGCTGAAGTCGAAGCCGCGCACGGCCCGGTGGAGGTCCTGGTCGCCAACGCCGGGATCACCAAAGACACCCTGCTGATGCGTATGAGCGAGGACGACTTCACCTCGGTCATCGACACCAACCTCACCGGCGCCTTCCGGGTCATCAAGCGGGCCTCCAAGGGGATGATCCGGGCGCGCAAGGGCCGGGTGGTCCTGATCTCCTCCGTGTCCGGCCTCTACGGCGCACCTGGCCAGATCAACTACTCCGCCTCCAAGGCCGGGCTCGTCGGGGTCGCACGCTCCCTGACACGCGAGCTGGGCGGGCGCGGCATCACGGCGAACGTGGTGGCACCGGGCTTCATCAACACGGACATGACGGCGGAACTGTCCGAGGCGACCCAGAAGGACTATCTCTCCAAGGTCCCCGCCGGCCGCTTCGCCGAAGCCTCCGAGGTGGCCGATGTGGTGCGCTGGATCGCCAGTGATGAGGCCGCCTATATTTCCGGTGCGGTCATCCCGGTCGACGGCGGCCTCGGCATGGGCCACTGACCCCGACGACGGCGGTCCCCGCCAACGTCCGCCGGCCGTTTCCGGCCGCGGCCCCGGCCCCCACGGAACCGTACTTTTGCCCGTGGCCCCGCCCCGTGCGCGGGTGTGTAATGGAGCTACGGCCCCTGACCGCGCCAGGCAGAGGCATGGATTCGGGAGGACAATCATGGCTGATCTCAACAAGTGGGCGCCTTCGGAAGTTTTGGAACCGATCCGTCGCTTCCTCGAAGGCGATATGACGTTGTCGGGGATGCGGGTGGAACAGTTCGTGGACGGGGACACCCTGGTGGTGCGCGCAGAATTGCCCGGGATTGACCCGGACAAGGATGTCGACCTCTCGGTCAGCGACGGTGTGCTGCGTATCAAGGCCGAACGCCAGGAGAAGGCCGAACACACGAGCAGGACCGGCTACCGATCCGAGTTCCGCTACGGCACCTTCACGCGCAGCTTCCCGCTGCCCGAGGGTGTCCGGGAAGAGGACATCACGGCCACGTACAAGGACGGCGTCCTGGAGGTGCGGGCCCCGGCACGGACAACGGCGCCGGACACGTCCGCCACGAGGATCAGGATCGACCACGGCTGACAAGTGAGCACCGCCGGCGCGGTGCCGGCGCAGTCGTCATGCCGCGGGCGGGCGGCATCGTCCGCCCGCCCCGGCGTCCGCGACGGAACCAGCACCGGAACAGCACCGGGGCTGCCCCGGCCCGGCGCCCGGGGAACGGCAGCCGAGCACGCGGGCGGGCCCGCGCCGAGGAGCGGCGCGGGCGCTGGAGGGAACTAGCCCTGCCGCGCTTCTTTGTTGGCCTTGAACAACTCATTCGGCCCGCACCGCTGGCATGATGGAATTCAGACCCACAGTGTTTGGACGTTTGGAACAAAAGGAGCTCGAATGGGACTGCTGGACAATAAGACCGCGATCGTGACCGGTTCATCGCGGGGAATCGGCGCCGAAGTCGCCAGATTCCTCGCCGCCGAAGGTGCCGCCGTCGTCGTCAACTACCGCCAGAAGGCTCCGCGCGCCAACAAGGTCGTTGCGGACATCGAGGCCAACGGCGGCCGGGCCGTCGCCGTCGGAGCGGACCTGACCAGCCAGGAAGGCGTCCAGGCGCTGGCCAGCGCCGCCATGGAAAACTTCGGCTCGCTCGACATCCTGGTCCTCAACGCCTCCGGCGGCATGGAATCGGGCATGGAAGAGGGCTACGCGCTGAAGCTGAACCGCGACGCCCAGGTCAACATGCTTAACGCCGCCGTGCCGCTGCTGCCCGAAGGATCGCGCGTGGTCTTCGTGACCAGCCACCAGGCCCACTTCATCGACACGGTGCCGACGATGCCCGAGTACGAGCCGGTGGCCCGCAGCAAGCGCGCCGGCGAGGACGCACTCCGCGAGCTCGTGCCCAGCCTGGCCGAAAAGGGCATCTCGCTGGTGGTCGTGTCCGGCGACATGATCGAGGGCACCGTCACGGCCACCCTGCTGGACCGCTCCAACCCCGGCGCCATCGAGGCCCGCCGCGCCGAAGCCGGCAAGCTGTACTCGGTCTCCGAATTCGCGGCCGAGGTCGCCAAGATGGCGACGGCCGAGATCGCGACCGGCCACACCGAATACGTCGGCGGCGCCGATTACTTCGATAAAGCGATCACCGACAAGAGCGCCAACTAACACCCGGAGTTACAGAGCAGGCAGAATCAGTAAGGCCCGGGGCGAACGCCCCGGGCCTTACTGCGCCTCGCGCCACACGGCGACTGGAGGGTGCCCCGATCCGCGGCCCTACGGAATTTCGGGGCCATCGGCACGGGCCTCGTCATGACGGGGTGGCTGCTGGGCGCCATCCCTTGCCGCCGGGGGCGGGGGATGGACTCGTCGTCCTTGGAATCGCAGGCCTGTCCGTGATGCTGCTGTCCGCGAAGGACAAAGCTAGGCCCGTCCGTGGTCGACCGCTTCGCCACCCGCATGAACTTCCGACTCGCCCACTCGGCAGGTACGAACCTTTCCCGGTCCGAGATGGACCCCTGCGATGAGGGCGCCTGTTTGGTTGAGTGCGCGTTCAAGGAGTTCGAGAACGAAGTCCGTCATGCTCGTTTGTCCATACTCCTGGCGCAAGTCCGGAGAACTAGGCCCCTATTTCATTAAGCTGCCGCAATCGGACCTGCCAGGGCACGGCAGTACGTTTAGTACCCGCCGCCGGCAGACTTCAGCATCTCACCTGCTGGACTCACCAGGTACCAGGCATCGTCAACGCCCTGGCCGAGGATGTCACCGGCTTTCGTGTCCTTGGCAAAGTAGTAAACCGGCATGCCGTTGACGGTGACCTGCTTCGCACCATCAGCGGTGCTGATGGTGCCGATGGTGCCGCTCACTCCCTCCACAGAGGGCGGATCGGAGGTGGTGGTGACTGCAGGCCACGCGGCAGCGCAGGCATCCTTGCAGGCGCTCGTTCCCGAATCCTTGACGTCCTTGGTGAAGAAGTAGACGCTCTTGCCGTCTTTGTCCACCACGATCGGCCCAGCCGCTGACGTGGCGGTCTTGAGCTCGACGCCGGCTGCCGGGGTAGTGGACACACCCGGCGCCGGAGCGGTGGCCGACGTCAGCGGCGTCCCCGTGGTGGGACTTGTCGTCCCTGGGTTCCCGCCGCAGCCGGCAAGCGCCGCCGCCGCTGCCAGCACCGAGAGGCCTGCGCGAAGTTGCTTTCTCATCTCTCTCCTTACCTTGCCGCTCGTCGCGCTCACTTAATTTTGCTTCAGCTGAGACCCAAGCAACAGATCGGCATGAGGCCGCGGATCAGAGGCAAACGGTACGACGCTATTCCGAGAGCGCTTCAGATGAACCGAGTGCGGGAGGAAGAAGGGAGGCGCGTTGCCTAGAAGAATTCGTCTGCTGGCGCAGAAGATTGCCGCGGCCGCGTCGCCCACGCTCCCCACGGACCGCGGGTGATGACGACCATGGCCGGTCCCAGGGCGAGCCAGGTTCGCATGATCGCCTGCAGCGGTTTCTCCCCGTAGAGCCATTCGATGTCCTCCTCAGAGGCCTTGACGAGGTCCGAAAGTGCGACGGGTTCCGCGATGGCCGATACACGGACCGATACGGTGCCCGCAGTGAGCACTCAGTGCGGAACCAAGTCGTCGCCGCCCCGGCCTTTGGGGAGACTGCCGGCCAAGCTCCTGAACAGCCTGACCAGGCTCCTGTAAGCCCAGACGGTCATGGCTTTCAGGAGGAGAATCACAAGCTGAACCGCGCCTGCCAAGACCAGGAGCAGTGCAATGCTGATGAGGGTGGGCAGATATATGAGAAAAACGGCGATGATTGTCGCGATGTAGCCGAGGGCGTAACCGACGATGGTGGCCTGGTCCATTGGAATCCCGTCAACAGCCAGATGAGTGGCTCCGGATGCCTGCTGCTGATTCCCCGTTGCAGCTTTTGGGTGATGTGGCCACCGACCGCTTTCGCAGCCGGAGACCACCATGCGGGAGACGTAGTGTGGGCGCTGAGAGTGCTGCCGTTGCGTTCCCTCGAGCTGTGGCTGCCCTAAAAGCCTTCCGCTCACGAGGCGGCTTTAGCGGCGCTGCATCCCGTCTGGTCCGTTCGGCTTTTGCGATGCTCTCGGTGACCTTCCGGTCTCCGTTTCAATCCTGAATGGGATCGATTCGGATGGGGGTGAACTTGCCGATACGGATTTTTATAGCACCGACCCCGCGGACTGGCAAGAGGTTTGGAGGCAGGGGAGACACCTCCCGTGTTTGGGGGGAAGTGCTGAATCACTTCTCCTTGAGGTAACGACGGCTATCGGCGCTTGATAATCCATCGAAGCAGTTTCCTTCGGGGTTGAAAGTCCAAAGTGGCGAGGTCTATGACAGCCCGAAGTTGGCTGGCTCCGGTCTGAGGGATTGCCTTAGGTGCTCCCTTCATCACCGGCGCAACCGCGAGATCCTGAGCTACCTTAGCGGCGAGGGCCTCCGCGACGTTGAGGTTGGCCGGGACGAATCCATCGGCGCCCGCGGTTACGACGTCGAGGTCGAACTCGCCCTTCGCCGACCTGCTTTAACATGCATTACCGCTGACGGGTCACCGCGGACCAGCCTGTTTCAGACGCCGGCGATGTGCCGCACGGCGTCAAGATAGGGCATGTTCACCGCGGCGTCCGCGGCTACCCGGACGGCGGGTTTGGCATTGAAGGCCACACCGACCCCGGCCGCGCCGAGCATGTCCAGGTCATTCGCGCCGTCGCCCACCGCGACGGTGTGCTCCATGGGGATGCCTTCGGCGGCAGCCCACGCCCGCAGGTACTTTTCCTTCGCCGCGCGGTCGATCACCTCGCCGATCACCTTGCCGCTGAGCGCGCCGTCGACGATCTCCAGCTCATTGGCGATCCAGTAGTGCAGCCCGAGGCCTTCGGCGATGGGCTGCAGGATCTGGTTGAACCCGCCGGAAACCACGGCCACCACATGGCCGGCGGCCTTGAACGCGGCCACCAGTTCCGCGGCTCCCTCACTGAGCTGCACCTCGGCCCGGACGGAATCGACGACGTCGGCCGGCAGCCCGGCCAGCACCGCCACCCGGGCGTGCAGGCTCTGGGCGAAGTCCAGTTCGCCGCGCATGGCGGCCTCGGTCACGGCCGTCACTTCCTCGCGCTTGCCGGCGTAGGCGGCCAGCAGTTCGATGACCTCCTGCTGGATCAGGGTCGAGTCCACGTCCATGATCAGGAATTTCCGCGGGGCGTTCCGCAGCGAGGCCGGAACGAGGGCGGTGTCCACGCCGTCGACGCCGGCAGCGGCCACCGCCTGGCGGAGTTCAGCGAGCGCGGAACCGTCTCCGGCGGCGGACTCCAGCGTTCCCTCGGCCGTGTGCACCTCGAAGCGGCCGTTCCCGGTGCGGGCCTCGGCCTCCAGCACCACCCCCGCAGCGGTCAATGCTGAGCGCACCCGCTGGACCTCGGTCAGGGACAATTTTTGGGCGTAGCTTACTGCGGTCACGTTCAGGCTCATGGCTCCAATCCTAGCGATCGGAGCGGGCGTCGGCGCGCATTCGTTGCGCTCCAAGAACCCCGGAGCACCCACCCAGCGCCCGGGCCGCCGTTCCAGTTATCAGTCGTCCGCTTTTTTGTCCTAGTGTCTACTGCTATGAGTGATGTTCTTGAAATGGCCGCCGTCAGCGTTGTACGTGGGGCAAAAACCCTTCTGGACAAGGTTGA
>JAODMV010000129.1 GCA_025464875.1 Arthrobacter sp.
CGATCTCGGTGCGCAGCATGGCGCCCAGGTGCTTCAGGAGCTCTGCGAGTCCGCCGCCGGTGAGCAGGGCGCGGGCCAGGATCTGGTGCCCGGCGATGAGGCGTTCGAGTTTGGCGAAGTGGTCCGCGGACTGGGCATCGGCCACGAGCTTGCCGATGGCGATGAAGGGCGTGGCATAGGGGACCTCCACCACCGGCAGGCCCCAGCGGTTGGCCTCGGCAACCAGCGCCGGCGGCACGGCGCCGTGCGTCAGCCCGATGCCGAAGCCGATCCCCACCGCCCCGGCGCGCTGGACCTGGCGCACGAATCGGCGCTGCTCCGGTGCGCTCCTGAGCCGCATGCCGGTGGTGAGGACCAGCTCGCCACCGTTGAGGAACCGCTGCGGATCCTCCTGCTCGGTCACGGCGACCCAGAGGATGTCCTCGTGCGAGGTGGTCTCGGCGAGGCCGGCCTGGGTCAGATTGAGGGACTGGACCTCCAGCAGCGCGGCGAGTGAAATGGCCATGGAGCCAGAATAGCGGGGCGCTGGTCAAGCGCACGAAAGGTCCGCGGTGCCGGTGTGCAGGTGCCTATTCCCTGCCCCGGCGGCCTAGCATAGGCTCGTGAGCAATCGCACGTCCCGCCATCTGCCCTAAAAGTACGAAAGAGGGTTGTACATCGTGGTTCAAACCTTGCAGAACTTCATCAACGGCGAGTTCGTCCCGCCCGCCGGCCGCGAGCTGCTGGACATCGTCAATCCCACGAACGGCGAGGTGGTGGCGGAGTCGCCCATCTCCGTACAGGCCGACGTCGACGCCGCCATGACCGCCGCCCGGGACGCCTTCAAGAGCTGGAAGCACACGACGCCGGGGCAGCGCCAGCTCCTGCTGCTCCAGCTCGCCGACGCCGTCGAGGCGCACAGCGACGAGCTCGTCGAGGCCCAGCACCGCAACACCGGCCAGGTCCGCTCCCTGATCGCCTCCGAGGAAGTCGCCGCCGGGGCAGACCAGCTCCGCTTCTTTGCCGGCGCGGCCCGCATTCTGGAAGGCAAGTCCGCCGGAGAGTACTTCGAGGGGCACACCTCGTACGTGCGCCGCGAGCCGATCGGGGTGGTCGCGCAGGTCGCCCCGTGGAACTACCCCTTTCTCATGGCCATCTGGAAGATCGGCCCGGCGCTGGCCGCCGGCAACACCGTGGTCCTCAAGCCCTCGGACACCACCCCCGAATCCACGCTGGTCCTGGCCAAGCTGGCCAAGGACATCCTCCCGGCCGGCGTGCTCAACGTCGTGCTCGGCACGGGCGAGACCGGGGCCCTGATGGTGGAACACAAGGTCCCCGGGCTCGTCTCGATCACCGGCTCCGTCCGGGCCGGCATCGCCGTCGCCTCCGGCGCCGCGAAGGGCCTCAAGCGGGCCCACCTGGAACTCGGCGGCAAGGCCCCGGCGATCGTTTTCGCGGACGCCGACATCAAGAAAAGCGCCGCGGCCATCGCCGAGTTCTCGTTCTTCAACGCCGGCCAGGACTGCACCGCCATCACCCGGGTGCTGGTCCAGGATTCGGTGCACGACGACGTCGTGGCGGCCTTGGTGGAACACACCAAAACGCTGCACACCGGCTCGCAGAATGATGAGGACAACTACTTCGGTCCCCTCAACAATGTGAACCACTTCAACGCCGTCAGCGCCGTCGTGGCGTCCCTGCCGGAAAACTGCCGGATCGAGACCGGCGGCCGCCGCTCGGGGGAGAAGGGCTTCTTCTTCGAGCCCACCATCATCACCGGGGCCAAGCAGAGCGACGACATCGTCCAGCGGGAGACGTTCGGTCCGGTCATCACCGTCCAGAAATTCAGCACCGAGGCCGAGGCGGTGGAGCTGGCCAACGACGTCGACTACGCCCTCGCCTCCAGCGTCTGGACCAGCAACCACGGCACCGCCATGCGCCTGAGCCGCGACCTGGAGTTCGGCGCCGTCTGGATCAACACCCACATCCTTCTCGCCGCCGAAATGCCGCACGGAGGCTTCAAGCAGTCCGGCTACGGCAAGGACCTGTCCATGTACGGCGTCGAGGACTACACGCGCATCAAGCACGTCATGTCTGCACTTGATGCCTAACTCGGCCGCATCACCCAGCGCACACTCGCACGCATAGAAAGACCTCCCATGACAACCACCGCAGATGACATCACCTACCGCCTCGAGCAAAAGCGCCGGGTCCAGGCTGACTTCCCGGGTCCCAAGTCCCTCGCCCTGACCGAACGCCGCAAGGCCGTGGTCGCTTCGGGCGTCGCGTCCAGCGTTCCCGTGTTCGTCGCCGACGCCGACGGCGCCATCATCCACGACGTCGACGGCAACTCCTTCATCGACTTCGGCTCCGGCATCGCCGTGACGAGCGTCGGCGCCTCGGACCCGGCAGTGGTCGGCGCCATCAAGGAAGCAGCGGAGCACTTCACCCACACCTGCTTCATGGTCACCCCGTACGAGGGCTACGTCGCCGTCGCCGAGCAGCTGAACCGCCTCACCCCGGGCGACCACGAGAAGCGGACGGTGCTCTTCAACTCCGGCGCCGAGGCCGTGGAAAACGCCGTCAAGGTGGCCCGCCTGGCCACCGGCCGGGACGCCGTCGTCGCCTTCGACCACGCCTACCACGGCCGCACCAACCTGACCATGGCGCTGACCGCCAAGGCGATGCCCTACAAGACCAATTTCGGCCCGTTCGCGCCCGAGGTCTACCGCATGCCGATGAGCTACCCGTTCCGCGAGGAAAACCCGGAGATCACCGGCGCCGAGGCCGCCAAGCGGGCCATCACCATGATCGAAAAGCAGATCGGCGGCGAGCAGGTTGCCGCCATCATCATCGAACCCATCCAGGGCGAGGGCGGCTTTATCGTCCCGGCCGAGGGCTTCCTTCCGGCCCTCGCGGCCTGGGCCAAGGACAAGGGGATCGTCTTCATCGCAGACGAGGTCCAGTCCGGTTTCTGCCGCACGGGTGAATGGTTCGCCGTCGACCACGAAGGCGTCGTCCCGGACATCATCACCATGGCCAAGGGAATCGCCGGCGGCATGCCCCTGTCCGCGATCACCGGCCGCGCCGAGCTTCTCGACGCCGTCCACCCGGGCGGCCTGGGCGGCACCTACGGCGGCAACCCGGTGGCCTGCGCCGCGGCGCTGGCCGCCATCGGCTCGATGGAACAGTACGACCTCAACGCCCGCGCCAGGCACATCGAGGACATCGCCCTCGGCAAGCTGCGTGAGCTCGCAGCCGATCCTGCTGCGGGTTCGGTGGTCGGCGACGTCCGCGGGCGTGGCGCCATGCTCGCCATCGAACTGGTCCAGGCCGGCTCGAAGGAACCGAACGCGGAATTGACCAAGGCTGTTGCCGCCGCGTGCCTCCAGGAAGGCGTCATCATCCTGACCTGCGGTACCTACGGCAACGTGATCCGTCTGCTGCCGCCTCTG
>JAODMV010000135.1 GCA_025464875.1 Arthrobacter sp.
ACTGCCTCGGCGCCCATGCGCCCGTTCGCGCCCAGCACGGCGACTGCGAGTTGTTCGATCATGGCATCAACCCTACCGCCGGGGCCGGTGCGCTTTATCCGGTGGCACCGACCCATTCGACCGTGCCGTCGGAAAAGAACTGTTCCTTCCAGATCGGGACCTCGGCCTTGATGCGGTCCACGAGTTCGGCACAGACCTCGAAGGCCTGGCCGCGGTGTGCCGCCGAAACCGCGCAGACCAGTGCCGGGTCACCGATTTCCAGCAGGCCGATCCGGTGGGCGGCCCAGATCCGCACCGGCTGGCCGGCTCCGCCGCCGGGTCCCGCGCCCGCGCCCGGCGAATGCTCGGCCGCCAGGGCCGCGACGACGTCGGCCAGAACCTGGTGCGCCGTCGGGTGCGCGCTGTAGCTGAGCCGCTCGACCGGCTTGCCGCCGTCGTGGTTCCGGACGACGCCGCTGAAGCTGACGACGGCCCCGGCGGTCTCCGACTCGACCGCCGCGATGGCCTGTTCCACGGAGATGGGCTCGGCGCTCAGCACCGCGTGCACCACCTCAATTCCCGATTCAGTGCCCATGGCCGCCTTCCAGCTGCTCGCAGAGGTGCCCGAGGATGGGATCCAGCACGAACAGGCCGTCCATGACGCCCTTCGGGGATCCGGGGAGATTGACGATGAAGGTCCGACCGGCCGCTCCCGCGTGGCCCCGGCTGAGCATCGCCATCGGTGTCTTGGATATCCCCGATTGCCGGATGCCCTCCATGATGCCTGGAATCTCGCGGTCCAGCAGGGGAAGGGTCTGTTCGGGAGTGAGATCGGTGGGGCTGAGACCGGTGCCGCCGCTGGTGATGATGACGGCCGGCTCCTGCGTCAGGAGGGCCCGGAGGGCGGCGCCGACGGGCTCGCCGTCGGGGACGACCAGCGCGGGGAACGGATCGAAGCCGTGTTCGGTCAGCCAGTCGATGATGACGGAACCGGTGAGGTCAGCGTAGACGCCGGCCGCGGCGCGGGTGGAGGCGATGACGACGCCGGCCTTCCGGCCGCTGGGTCCGCCATGGCTGTGGGTTTCTTCCATGCTCACAGCGACCACGCCCCGCTCTTGCCGCCGCTTTTGGCCAGCACCTTGATGTCGGTCAGGACCGCGTGCTTGTCCACGGCCTTGATCATGTCGTACACGCTGAGCGCCGCGACGCACGCAGCGGTCAGCGCCTCCATCTCGACCCCCGTGACGCCGCGGGTCTTGACCGTGGCGAAGACGGTGACCATTTCGGTGTCGAGTTCGAATTCGATGGTCACCTTGGTGAGCGGCAGCGGGTGACACAAGGGGATGAGCTCAGGCGTTTTCTTGGCGGCCATGATGCCGGCCACGCGGGCCACAGCCAGCGCGTCGCCCTTGGGCAGCTCGCCCGCCCCTAGGAGGGCCAGGACCTCGGCGGTGCTGCGGACCGTGGCGGTGGCCGTCGACTCCCGCGTCGTCTCCGCTTTGTTGGACACATCCACCATCTGGGCGGTGCCGTCCGAGCGGAGGTGGGTCAGGCTGGGCTTTACTGATGCTGCGTCTGCTGCCGCGTCTGCCGGGACTGGTTGTGCCGTTGCTGCGTTTCCCGTTTCGGGCTTGTCTGCTTCATTCACAACATCCATACTTCCACCTCGGCGCCTCCCGGGAGCGCAGCGGTCCCCTCGGGCACATGGACCAGGGCGTTGGAGCGCGCCAGCGCGTGCACCAGATGCGAGCCTGCGCCGCCCTCCAGGCGGACCGTCCCGTCCGGAGCGAGGGTGCCGCGCCGGAGTTGATGCTTGCCTTCCGGGGAGGTCAGCGGCTCCGCCAGCCGTGCCCGCACCACGGGCCGCGGCGCCGGCGAGCCGAACAGCTCCCCGAGCACAGGGCGGAGGAACATCTCGAAGGAAACCAGGCAGCTGACCGGGTTCCCGGGAAAAGCGAGGACCGGGACGCCGTCGAAGCAGCCGATCCCCTGCGGCCCGCCCGGCTGCATGGCAACGCCCGTGAACTCGACGTCGTGTCCCGCCATGGCCTGCCGGACGACCTCGTAGGCGCCCTTGCTGACACCGCCGGTGGTGACGATCAGGTCTACGGCCGGGGCAGAGCGGCGCAGCAGGCCGGCGAGTTCCTCCGGCCGGTCCGTGGAGATGCCCGTTCTCGTGACCAGGAGCCCGGCCTGGCGCATCGAGGACTCGAGCAAGGTGCCGTTGGAATCGTAGATCTGGCCGGCCCCCAGCGGGCTGCCCGGTTCCACGACTTCGTCGCCGGTCGTGACCAGCAGGACCCGCAGCGCCGGGTGGACGGGAACCTCCGTGAATCCCAGGGCGGCCAGCAGGCCCAGCTGCCCCGGGCCCAGGAACGTTCCGGCGGCCAGTGCCAGCTCGCCGGCGCGGATGTCGCTGCCGGCGTCGCGGACGAAGTGCCCTGCAGCGGCAGCGGGCAGGCGCACCGTGGCCCGCTCCCCGGCGGCGGGGAAGGAATCGGGGACCGCCTGTTCAATCGGCACGACGGCGTCGGCCCCGGGCGGCATCATGGCGCCGGTCATGATCGGGGCGGCCGTGCCGGGGGCAAGCTCCGCCGGTGCGCTGCCGGCGGGGACGGGCGCGACGACGCGCAGCTCCGCACCGCCGTCGGGCACATCCGCGCTGCGGATGGCGAAACCGTCCATCTGGGAGTTCGCGAACGGCGGCAGGTCCAGCGGCGCCAAGATGTCCGCGGCGAGCCCCCGGCCGAGGGCCGCCAGAAGCGGGAGCCGTTCCGTCCGGTCCTCGCCGCGGAGCGGGGCCAGCAGCCGGCGGACCTTCTCGCGGTGCGCGTCCACGCTGACCCGGGCGGTCGCGCGACCGTCCGCCTGCACGGTGGCGGCATCCCGGGTGGCGGCGGCGTTCTGTCTGTCCGCTGTCTGGTGCATGCGTTGCCTGACCTCTCGTCGTGACCCGTGCCGTCGTGACCCGTGCCGTCGTGAGCCTGTGGCCCAGCTCACTAGGACTTCACGTCAACTGTAACCGTGTGATAGCCGGTGGCCCCACTGGGCGCCACCGGGGCGCGGTCCTCCACCTGCGGGACGCCGCCCAGGTCCGTGGCGCGGACCTGGACCTCGTACCGGCCCGCTGTCAGCGGCAGCGCCAGCTTCCACTGGTACCAGGTGTCCTTCGATATCCCGGGCGCCAGCTCGGCTTCCTGCCAGGGGCCGTGGTTGGCCCGGAGCTCAACCTTGCCGATGCCCGCGTGCTGGGCCCACGCGACGCCGCCGAACGCCACCGTTCCTGCGCGCACACTGCCGCCGCCACGGGGCACGTCGATGCGGGAGGAGGTCTTGATGGGCCCGCGCTCGCTCCAGCCCCGGGGCGTCCAGTAGCCGACGTCGTCCGCGAAGCGGGTCACCTTCAGCTCGGTGACCCACTTGGTCGCCGAGACATAGCCGTACAGCCCGGGCACGATCAGCCGGACGGGGAAGCCATGCTCCAGCGGCAGCGGCTCACCGTTCATGGCCACCGCCAGCAACGCATCCCGGCTGTCCGTGAGGACCTCCAGCGGGGTGCCGGCGGTCCAGCCGTCCGCGCTCCGGGACAGCACCATGTCCGCACCGGGTTGCGGGCCGGCCGTGGCCAGCAGCTCGCGGACCGGCCAGCCGAGCCAGCGGGCGTTGCCGATCAGGTCCCCGCCCACCT
>JAODMV010000139.1 GCA_025464875.1 Arthrobacter sp.
CTCCGGCAAGGAATACCGCTTGGAGGCCTCCATCAAGGAGGGCATTGCCCAGGATCTCGCCAAGAAGATCAACAAGCTCATCCGCGACGAGGCCCCCAAGTCCGTCAAGTCGCAGATCCAGGGCGACGAACTGCGCGAGACGTCTAAGTCCCGCGATGACCTCCAGGAGACCATGGCCCTGTTGAAGAATTTCGATGAGGCCGACCTGCAGTTCGTGAACTTCCGCAGCTAGTCGCCGACGCACAACCGCCTGGCGACGCGGAAAAGGGCTGGCGCGCCGGACATTCCGGCATCGTCAGCCCGTTTGCGTGTCGCCGGGCCCGTTCCGGCGTCGCCAGCCCGTTTGCGTGTCGCCGGGGCCCGATCCGGCGTCGCCGGGCCCGATCCGGCGTCGCGGGACGCATGCGCGGGCCGCACGACGGCGGCGCTCAGCGCGGGGAACGGCCGGCCATCCGCTCGAGGCGGTTGATGCGCTCGCTCATGGGCGGATGCGTCGAGAACATTTTCGCCATCCCGCCGCCGCGGAAGGGGTTGGCGATCATCAGGTGCGAGGCGTTCACCAGTCGCTGCTCGGGCGGCAGCGGCGCAAGCTGGATCCCCTGCTCAATCTTGCGCAAGGCGGAGGCGAGCGCCAGAGGATCGCCGGTCAGGGCGGCGCCGTCCTCGTCGGCGTCGAACTCCCGGGTGCGGGAGATGGCCATCTGGATGAGCGACGCCGCCAACGGGGCCAGCAGCGCCATCGCGAGCATGGCGATCGGGTTCCCGTTCCGGCGGTCCCCGCCGCCGAAGAACAGCAGCATCTGGCCCACCGAGGTGATCACCCCGGCGACGGCGGCGGCCACCGAGGAGGTAAGGATGTCCCGGTTGTAGACGTGCATGAGCTCATGGCCCAGCACGGCGCGGAGTTCGCGGGCGTCGAGCAGCCGGAGGATCCCCTCGGTGCAGCACACCGCGGCGTTCTTCGGGTTCCGGCCGGTGGCGAAGGCGTTCGGCGTCATGGTGGGCGAAACGTAGATCCGGGGCATGGGCTGCTGGGCCCGGGCAGACAGCTCGCGCACGACCTGGTACAGCTGCGGCGCCTGGGCCTCCGTGACGGGATAGGCCTGCATGGCCCGGAGCGCGATCTTGTCGCTGTTCCAGTACCCGTAGGCGGTGGTGCCGACGCCGATCAGGGCCATGATCCAGATGGGGGCGGCACTCTTCGTGCTGGAGCCGATCAGCGCGCCCAGGCCGAGCAGGACCGCCCACAGCACCCCGAACAGGGCCGCGGTTTTCAGGCCGTTGTAATGTTTGTGCACTGCGCCTCCATCACGGGTGCCACCGGTGCCGCCCAAAGATGCGAGCGCCGAGAGCCGCTACGGGACGGGATTCCGCGCGTCGTACTTCAGGAAACCAGACTGCCGGCGGGCCACCGTCCAGGCCACGGCCATGCACAGCAGGCCACCCAGGAGCAGCACCCAACCCTCACTTACAAGTTTAGTGCTGCCGCCCGCCAGCACGTCCCCGATCCGGGGTCCGCCGGCCACGACCACCACGAAGACGCCCTGGAGGCGTCCGCGCAAATGGTCGGGCGTGGACGCCTGCAGGATGGTGGTGCGGAAAACGGCGCTGATCGAGTCCGCGATGCCGGCCAGCGCACAGCACAGGGCAGCCGGCAGCAGCCACGGCGTTCCGCCGTCGCCTCCCGAGCGTCCGGCCAGCACCACCACGAGGCCGAAGCCGGCAATCGAGGCGCCCCAGCCCACCACGGACCACACGACGGCCGTCCCCTGCCGGCAGACGGCGCCCAGGGGTCCGGAGAAGAGACCGGCCAGGAAGGCGCCCATGGCGGTGGCGGCCAGCAGCACGCCTACGGTGGTCTCGCCGCCGCCGATCATGAGGGCGCCTACCGCCGGCAGGAGGGCCCGGGGCTGGGCCAGGATCATCGCCACCAGATCGATGATGAAGGTCATGCGCACGTTGGGCCGGGTGCCCAGGAAACGGAAGCCCTCGACGACGGACCGCAGGCCCGCCCGCTGGGCATGCTCCCCCGGCGGCATCGCCGGCAGCCGCAGGAGCGCCCAGAAAGCGAAGGCGAAGCTGACCACATCGATGGTGTAGGTCCAGGCGAAGCCGACAGAGGCCACCAGCACGCCCGCGAGCAGGGGCCCGGCGGTCATGGTCAGGCCCAGGACCATCATGTTCAGCGCGTTGGCCGCGGGCAGCAATTCCTTCCGGACCAGCACCGGAATCATGGCGCTGCGTGCCGGGTGGTTGATGGACTGCGCTCCGCTCTGCACCGCCACCAGCAGGTACAGCAGCCAGACGTTGCCCACTTGCAGCCAGGCCTGCAGCGCCAGGCAGACGGTGGTTAGCCACAGCACCAAGGACGCCAGCAGCGCCACCTGGCGGCGGTCGTGGGCGTCCGCGATCGAGCCGCCCAGCAGGCCGCCCAACACCAGCGGGACGAGGGCGAAGATGCTCAGCAGGCCGACGTAGAGGCTGTCCTGCGTGAGCCGGTAGACCTCCAGGCCCACGGCCACCAGGGTCAGCTGGCTCCCGATTGCCGAGACGGCGGACCCCAGCCACAGACGACGGAAGGCCGGGCTTTCGCGCAAGGGCGCGATGTCCGCCAGAAGTTTCCCCACGCGGCCACTCTAAAATAGCGGCCCTGACCTGCGGTTATGCCCCCCGCTTTGTGACGAATCCGACGTCATAAGGCTCCACTTATTATGAGCGAGTCACAATAAATGATTGAATGGGGTCATGACGGACACACCGGGCACCCACGAAGCATGGGCTGCCGCCCTGCATGCCCACGGCCGGCGGGTGACGAAGCAGCGCCTCGCCGTGCTCGCCGCCGTCGAACACCATCCGCACTCCCCCGCGGAAACCATCCTCGCCGCGGCACGCCAGGAGCTGCCCGAGCTGACCGCGCAGTCGGTCTATGTGGTGCTGGGCGATCTCACCGATCTGCAGATGCTGCGCCGCTTCGAGCCCCCGCACTCCCCCGCCCTGTACGAGACGCGCGTGGGCGACAACCACCACCACGCCATCTGCACCGGCTGCGGCCGCGTCGAGGACGTCGAATGCGCCGTGGGCCACGCGCCCTGCCTCACCCCGCACTGGGACGAGGATGCCAGGCCGATGACCATCCAGATCGCCGACGTTCTGTACCAGGGCATCTGCGAGGACTGCCAGCGCAGCCACAAACTTCCCGCCGAACGCAATTAAGCACAAACAAGAAATAGGAGAAAGATGACTCAGAACATCTCTGCGCCCGCCGTGTCCACGACACAGTCCGGCGCGCCGGTCAAGTCCGATGCCCACTCCCAGGCAACGGGCGCCGACGGTGCCATCATCCTGACCGACCACTACCTGGTCGAGAAGCTCGCACAGTTCAACCGCGAGCGGGTTCCGGAGCGCGTAGTGCACGCCAAGGGCGGCGGCGCTTTCGGCAGCTTCAAGACCACCGAGGACGTCTCGAAGTACACCAAGGCCGCGCTGTTCCAGCCGGGCACCGAGACGGAGATGCTCATCCGCTTCTCCTCCGTCGCCGGCGAAGCAGGCTCCCCCGACACCTGGCGCGACCCCCGCGGCTTCTCCGTGAAGTTCTACACCACCGAGGGCAACTACGACCTCGTCGGCAACAACACCCCGGTGTTCTTCATCCGCGACGGCATCAAATTCCCGGACTTCATCCACTCCCAGAAGCGCCTGCCGGGCAGCCACCTGCGCGACGCCGACATGCAGTGGGACTTCTGGAGCCTCTCCCCCGAGTCCGCCCACCAAGTCACCTGGCTGATGGGCGACCGCGGCCTGCCGGCCTCCTGGCGTGAAATGCAGGGTTACGGCTCGCACACCTACCAGTGGATCAACGCCGAGGGCGAGCGGTTCTGGGTCAAGTACCACTTCAAGTCCAACCAGGGCGTCAAGTCCATGACGGGCGAAGAGGCCGAGGCGCTGGCCGGCTCGGACGCCGACTTCTACATCCGCGACCTGCAGGAAAACATTGCCGCCGGCAACTTCCCCTCCTGGGACCTGCACGTTCAGGTCATGCCGTACGAGGACGCCAAGAGCTACCGCTTCAACCCGTTCGACCTCACCAAGGTGTGGCCGCACGCGGACTACCCGCTGATCAAGGTCGGCACCATGGAGCTGAACCGGAACCCGGAGAACTACTTCGCGCAGATCGAGCAGGCCACCTTCGCGCCCTCGAACTTCGTGCCGGGTATCGCCGCCTCCCCGGACAAGATGCTGCAGGCCCGCATCTTCTCCTACGCGGACGCACACCGCTACCGCGTGGGCACCAACCACGCCCAGCTGCCGGTGAACCTGCCCAAGAACCAGGTCAACAACTACAGCCAGGACGGCCAGGGACGGTACCACTTCAACGCGCCTTCGGTGCCCGTCTACGCGCCGAACTCCTTCGGCGGTCCCGCCGCCGTGGAGCCGCAGAACCCGGCGGGCGGCTGGGAGAACGACGGCGAGCTGACGCTCTCCGCGCATTCCCTGCACGCCGAGGACAGCGACTTCGGCCAGGCCGGCACGCTGTACCGCGAGGTGTTCAACGACGGCGAGAAGGCCCGCCTGCTGGAGACCATCACGGGTGCCGTGGGCGGCGTCAAGAGCCCGGGCATCAAGGAACGCGCCATCCAGTACTGGACGAACGTCGACGCCGAACTCGGCGCGAAGCTCCGCGCCAACCTGGGCGCCGCCCAGGCTGAGTCCGACGCCGAGGCAGCCATCAAGTACTGATCGCCTGCTGCCCAACGGGCAAGGAACACGGTTAAAAAGAACACCCCGGCGCGGATCTCCGCGGCGGGGTGTTCTTTTTCTTGGCCGGCGTGGCCAGCACTCAGGGGAGGAGATCGCCTGCGCTCGGAGCCTTGGTCAGCGTGCCGTACTTGGCGGCGGCGTCGCCGAGGGACGTGAAGGCGTCCCTGTTGAACTCGACCCGGTAGCGCGGCAGCACGATGTTGGCACGGGTGGCCGCATCGATCTTGGTGTAGGTGCCCACGATGTCGCGGACTTCCTGCGGGTGCTGCTGGGCGTACTCCAGGGACTTGTTCATCGCCCGGGTGAACTTCTGGGTCAGCTCGGCCTTGTTCTTGATCGTGTCCGAGGTGGCGAAGTAGCCGGCGATGTCCAGCTCCGGGTTCATATCCACGAAGTTCGAGGAGAGGACCTTCCCGCCCTCCGCCACCGCCTTGGACAGGAACGGCTCGAGGATCCAGGCCGCGTCCACCTGCTTGCTGGCCAGGGCCCCGGGGGCGTCGGGGAAGGCCACCTCGACGAACTTCACGTCCGAGGGGTTGCCGCCGTCCTTTTCGATGACCGACTTGATGGTGGTGTCGCCGATGTTGGAGAGGTTGTTCACGGAGACCGTCTTGCCGGCGAGGTCCTTCGGGGACTGGATGCTGGAGCCGGCCGGGACGACGACGGCGCCGACGTCCTTGCCCTTCTCGCCGGTGGTGGAGACGCCATTGGCGACAAACTTCAGGTCGAGCCCCTTGTCCTTGGCCACCATGACGGAGATGAGGTTGGAGAAGGCGAAGTCAAAGCTGCCACTGAGAACGCCGGGGACGATCGCGGCACCGCCGCTGGCCGTCTGGATGTCGAGCTGCAGTCCTTCGTCCTTGAAGAATCCCTGCTTGGCGCCGAGGTAGATCGGCGCGCAGTCCACGATCGGGATGACGGCGACGCTGACCTTGGTCAGTTCGGTGCTGCCCGCGGCCCCAGCAGAGGCGGTACCGCCGCCGGTGCCGGGTGAACCGCTTCCGCAGGCCGTCAGGCCGAGGGCCGAGGCGGCCGCGAGGGCGGCGATAATACGACGTTTCATGTTCACTCCTATGTGCCCATTGGCGTGGGATTGACGCGTCCCATGCCTCGAATGTTCGTCGTTTGAACGAAAGTTCAAACAAGTCCGCTGCCAGAATAGAGTGACCTGCACCACAGTCGCGTATTATTACTCCCGAGTACCGAAAGCGTGAAGCTGCCCGGATGCAGAAAGACCGCCCGGGGATCCGTGGATCCCCGGGCGGTCCTTGTGCCGCCGGCTGGTGGTCGGCGGAGCGCGCTTGGCGCAGCGGTGGCTGCGGTCAGGAGCGGGTGACCACGTCCTCGTCGTCGCGGGCTGCGTTGACGGAGGCCTTGGCCTCGGCGAACTTCTCGTTGAGCCGGGAGTGCCGCTGGCCGTAGGCGAAGTAGATGGCGACGCCAATCGCGAGCCAGATGGCGAAGAAGATCCACGTCTCCACGGCGAGGTTGGTCATGAGGTAGAGGCACAGCAGGGCCGAAACCACCGGAAGCACCTTGCCGAACGGTACGCGGAAGGCCGGCTTCAGGTCCGGGCGCTTCTTCCGCAGCACCAGGATGCCGAGGCTGACCACGACAAAGGCGGAGAGCGTGCCGATGTTGATCATTTCCTCCAGCAGGTCCACGTTGGTCAGCCCGGCCACGAGGGCCACGCCGGCGCCGCAGATAATCTGCAGGCGGGCCGGAGTAGCGTGCTTGGCGTTGGTCTTGGACAGCGCGCGCGGCAGCAGGCCGTCGCGGCTCATGGCCAGGACCACCCGGGCAAGACCCATGAGCAGCACCATGATCACCGTGGTGAGGCCGATCAGGGAGCCGAAGGCGATGATCTTGGCGGCGTCGGTGTTGCCCACGGCCTCGAAGGCGGTGGTCAGCGTCGGGTTCTCCGCCTCGGCCAGCTGGGTGTAGGAGACCATGCCGGTCAGGGCCAGGGAGACCAGGATGTACAGCACGGTGACGATGGCCAGGCCGCCGAAGATGCCGCGGGGCAGGGTCTTCTGCGGGTTCTTGACCTCCTCGGCGGAGGTGGCCACGACGTCGAAGCCGATGAAGGCGAAGAACACCAGGGCCGCGCCGGCGAAGATGCCCAGCGTGCCATAGTGCGCCGGAGCCGCGCCGGTCAGGAAGCCGAAGAAGGACTGCTTGAGGACGTCGGCGGCGCCGGTGCCCCCGGTGGGCTCGGAAGCAGGCACGAACGGCGCGTAGTTCTCGACCTTCACGTAGGTGAAGCCCACGATGATGACGAAGAGGACGACGCCGATCTTGATCAGCGTGAAGATGTTGCCCACGCGGGCGGACAGCTTCGTTCCCAGCACCAGCAGGACCGTGAAGATGGCCACGATCAGGAACGCGCCCCAGTAGAGGTCCACGCCGCCGAGCGAAATGGAGGCCGGAATGTCCACGCCCATCAGCGCAAACACCTTGCTGAGGTAGATGCCCCAGTACTTGGCGATCACTGCCGCGGCGGTGAAGAGTTCGAGAATGAGGTTCCAGCCGATGATCCAGGCCAGCAGCTCTCCCATGGTGGCGTAGGTGAAGACATAGGCGGAGCCTGCCACCGGAATCGCGGTGGCGAACTCGGCGTAGCACATGATGGCCAGGGCGCAGGTGACGGCGGCGATGGCGAAGGAGACGGTCACGGCCGGGCCGGAGAAGTTCGCGGCGGCCTTGGCGCCCACCGAGAAGATGCCCGCACCGACGGCGACGGCGACTCCCATGATCATCAGATCCCAGGTGCTGAGCGATCGTTTCAGCCGGCGCCCGGGTTCATCGGCGTCGGCAATGGACTGCTCGATTGATTTGGTCCGGAAAAGGTTCATAGGAAGTCCACAATCTCAATAACTCGATGGAAACAGACCTATCCATTCTAGTGTCCATCCAGTGGACGGACCGACACGTCTCAGATAATGAGACGGCTGCCCCCGTGTCCGTGAGCAGAGGCGGTGAGGAACGGCAGGGTTACGTCCTTTCACGGTCGACTCGACGCTGGCAGGGCTGGAGAGACTCTCGCGGCGGCTGGCCGCAGTTCCGGCGCCGCTGACAGCAGTCGTGGAACCAACGTCGATGACCTGGCTGGCGCTGGCCCTCGCGGTCGAACGCGCCGGCGGTCAGATGGAAATGATCGGCGCCCGGCACTCCTCACGGCTGCGCGGGGCCATCATGAGCAAGAACAAATCCGACGTGATCGATTCCGAAGTGCTCACCCACGTCGGGGAGATCTTTGATCCGCCGCCCCTGATGCTGGCATCTCCGGGACAGCTGGCGCTGCGCCGGGCCGCGGTCCGCCGGGCCGGCGCCGTCATTGACGGCAACCGGTACTGGCGGCGGCTGTTGTCGCTGGCACGGTGGGCCTTTCCCGATGTGTGGTCCGCGTTCGCCGGATCCGAGTCAACAGCCCTCGCCGTGCCGGGCCGCTGGCCCCACCTCCGTTCCCTGGCATCGGCGCGCGCGGCCACGCTGACTGCTGTGGTCGCCGGGCACACCCGTGACGTCGCCGACACACCGTCCCGCGCCACAGCGATCAAGGCCGCGGCCCGGGGATGGGCAGACTTCTGGGACGGTCACCTGGACCTGGACGCGCTGGCCGTCGACGTCACCGAACACCTGGCTGATCTGCAGGAGTCGCGGGCCAGGGTGGAGCGCTTCACCTGTCATGCACGCCAGTGGTGGGAGCACCTCTACGGCGATGACCCGCTGAACCTGTCCCTGCCTGGCCTGGGCCCGGCCAGCTGGTCACCAAACGGGGCGCGAAAGAGCTGATCGCCTCCCGCTACACCGTCACGCCCAAGCAACGCACCCAGTCGCGGTCCCACACGGTCGAAGCGAAACGGGCAGGCCTGACACCATAATTACCACTGCCACCGACACCCGGTTGGCTCCAGGGCGCTCTCCCGCCCCACCACCAGCCCCGGGGTCGTCCGGCGAAGGTCCCTCCCGCCGGACGGACAGCATCATCTGCCACCGCAAAACCCCGGTGACAGTGCACTCAGCCTGCCTGCTGTCCAGAGCTCTTCGCATTTAGGCATGGTTCGGCTTTTTGATCCGGTAGGGGCGGTGGCCGCCGGCTGCGAGCAGGCATCTGAGCCGGTAGTTGATGAAGTTACGGAGCCGCGGGCGATTCTGCGGGTGGTTTCGATGACGCCGTTGATCGCTTCGGTGGGTCCGGTGGAGGCGCCGTTCGTGTCGAAGTAGGCCAGGATCGCGGCCCTCCAGGCCCGCAGTGTCCGGCCCAGGCGGGCGACTTCCGGGTCGGGCAAGATGGGAACGAGGCGATGACTTCGTTGACAAGTTCCCCCGGCGCTGAGTTTCGCATCGAGCCGGGCGGCCTGTTTTTCGGTGAGTTGTTCGGCGCCGATCTTCAGGGGCCAGCGAATTCCGTGGAGCGGATCGCCCCTGCGGCCCCGGTGCCCCAGGGTGTCTTGCAGGATGCGCGGCGGACCTCATCGACCATGGTCGAACCCAGTTTCAGGACATGGAACGCATCCAGGACAGTGATGGCTCCGGGCAGCTCATCGCAGATCGCGTTAGCGTAGCCGCGGAACGGATCCAGCGCTGCCGTCTTGATCCCCGCGGTGAACCCGGTGCCGCGTTCCTGGAGCCAGCCGGCGTAGGCCTTTCCGGAGCGTCCCGGAACAGCCGGGCATGAACAATGCCGTCGGTGTCGCGGGTGTGGTCCACGATTCCGGTGACCATACTGGATCCCGGCGGGCCGGTGTGGGACCAGACATGCTCATCGACGCCGAGCGCGTCCACGCCCTGCAGCCGGTCCGTGGCTCCGATGCGACGGACGGCTTCTACCCTGACGGCGTCCCAGGCGGTGTGCCAGGAGACGCCGAGCTGGTGCGCCAGGGCAGAGACCGAAGTGTCGAAGCGCTGCAGCGTGCCGGTCGCCCATTTCGCCGCGGGGGTCGTGAGCTTCGCCCTTGGTCTGGCCAGCGGGTGCTCTTCGGTGAACGTAAGTCTCGGGCAGCCCGGGTCCGGGCATCGCCAGACCCGTTTGGCGCACAGCAACCGCACCGGCCTGCGGAAACAGGGAATGTCATGAAGCCGAACCCTTCCCGCCGCACCACGCCGCAACAGCACACCGGCCTGCGCCGCGGCGCAGGCGGCAGCCCGACCCAACCACGCTCATCTGCGAAGCGCCCGATTTCCTACCGCGGCGAATATGTCGCTTGCGCGTAACAAAAAGAGATCCCTTGCCCCACTAGCAACAGCTGCCCCAAAGGTCACATCTATCTCAACACCAAACTTGTAGAACTTTGCCGAAAAAAACACTTCTTTGCTTTCCCACGAGTCTCTCCCAGCACCATGACGGTCTTCTGATTCAACTGACGCAGGAGTTTCCAGCACTGGGACTCGAAACTGAGTACTCTCTCGGTTTCACACGATTATTCGCGTGCCCTTTTCCTCAAAACAGGTAGATCTACTTGTTCTCTCCCCTCAGCGTCCGTCGTAGGGTTTGTTCCGTGCCTCCACACCGACTGAGGGACTTGGCTACTGTCCCACACTCGCTGATAAAACCGACAAGTGACAGATTTTGCTTGCCCCTTTCGGGGAAATGCATCCGGATAGATGAACCCAGGATTGGCAATGACAAAAGCATTCGCTCACGCAAATGTCCAGTTGCAGTACCTTCACTCTCAGCCGTATTTAAATAGACTGGGGGTGCCAATGCTACCGGAACGGCTCCGGTGCTGGGCTAGCCAATTCAGGGACCGGAATGCAGCGGGGTGCAGCCGCAATGCGATGCTAATTAAAAACCGGGCAACTCATGACTAAGGAATACTCGACGGCTGCAACGATTACGGCGCTAATTCCTGCCCACAACGAAGAGACTCTAATCGCAGACGCTGTCTACGGCCTGCTAAGGCAGTCCGTTGTTCCGGACCACGTTATTGTGGTTGCGGACAATTGCGCCGACGGGACCGTGAGCGCCGTTGAGGCCCTGGGTGAGTCCAGGGTTTCCGTCTTCGAGACGACCGACAACGACCACAAAAAGGCAGGTGCATTGAACCAAGCACTCGCTGTTCTGCTACCTACCTTAGATGACGACGATGTCGTCCTTGTCCAAGATGCGGACAGCATTTTGAACAAGGATTTTGTCGAAAATGCCGCGGCTCATCTGGACGACGATCGGGGATTAGGAGCAGTGGGCGGAACCTTCAGGGCCGTTCCTTGCCCCCGGGACGCATCGCCGACGGCACGATTTCTCGTGCATTTACAGGACAATGAGTACGCCCGCTACGCGCGGGATGTGCGCCGGCTTCAAGGTAAGTGCCTCGTAGTTACGGGAACGGCAGCGATGTTTCGAGCGTCCACTCTGCGAAAGATTAGCAACGCGCGAATCGCGGGCACGCTTCCATCAGGTAATGGTGAAGGTGGCATATATGACACAACGGTCCTGACCGAAGACAATGAACTGAGTTTTGCGGTCATGACTATGGGACTCCGGATTGCGGCGCCCAAGGATTGTCTGCTCGTCACCGATGCCATGACGAGCTGGGGCGCCCTCTGGGCTCAGCGTCTGCGCTGGAAGCGGGGGGCGGTAGAGAACTGTGTTCAGTATGGCTTTACCCGTGTCACAGCACCCTACTGGGGTCGCCAGGCGCTAAGCGTTGCCGGGGTCATTGTCACCGCCGCCTATATCGGTTCCCTCGTTTGGTCTTTGGTCGTCTCCGGCGCAATTGTCATTTTACCGTTCTGGCTTGCAGTCACGGGGATTTTCGTCCTCGAACGGGCCATCACGCTAAAAGACAAGGGACTTTGGCGGCGATTGCTCGCAGCCACCATGTACGAAATTCCCTACGACCTATTCCTGCAGGCAACACATGCCCGCGCTTATCTGGACAGCATTTTCAAAACTAAGAAAGTGTGGTGACTTGATGTATAGCAATGCAACATCCTCTCTGGCCGCTGGAAGCGTTTCAGCTTCAGGGGCAATGGCAGCCGCTGGCGGTGGCGGTGGCGGTGGCGAGGCATTTTGGATGGCATTAGGGGGCTTCGCGATTCTTGCAGCGACCACGGCCGTGTGGCGGATTGTTCCCCGAAAGGAGAAATGAACCCTGTATGTAACGAGAACCTTGAACGAAATGACGGCGTTTAGCCTCTCAGCCCTAGTGTTTCGGGTTCTCCTAGACTGGTCCGACATCTTTGAGGAGCCGTGCGTGAGCCCAGACAGCCGTCCCCCTAACCCCCGCTTCCTGACAGTAGCGGAAGTGGCATACCTAACTCGGCTGTCAAAAGCGACTGTTTACCGTCTAGTGCAGGCCCAGAAAATCTCGGCACTGCGGTTCGGTCGCTCGTACCGGGTTACGGAGGCCGCTGTGGACGAATTCATAGCCAGGGCAGGTCTCGCGGAGGATGAGCCATGAACTCCTTTCGACTTACTTCAACTGAACATTCGGCTCGGCATCTAGTTATTGGGAGAGCAGACAGCTTATCCGCCGTTCACGTTGTAGGTAAGAAACCGCCACCGCGAATCCTTCGTCTTCACGGTCACACCGAGTTCCCGTGCCTGCCGGTCCTGATAGTTGCTTGAAAATCTCGCTCCGTCCCTAGGAAACCATGCATATTCCATTGTCTGTTAGCTTTCCCGAGAGTGCGGGACTGAGTCTTGTCTGACCTCTCAGCCGGGAAGCGGTGTCTTACGCGCGTTTGTACGCCCTTGGCGGTGCTGGCAACGGGCAGCCTGCTTGTCGCCACTGCCATCAACGTGCCCAAGGATAGTGGAGGAACGCCCGTGGCTGAGGACCCGGGACCGACAGGCAACTTCTCCTGGAGGGGGTTCAATTGGGAGAAACGTGATTGGACCGGCCCACCTCAATTCAATGCGCTCTTTGATGCCACAAATGTCAGCGACCCTGATGCCGATGGATATGTAACGCTAAAAATTTCCAACCCGACCGGAAGTCAACCGTCCGGTGCTGAGTTTCGATCGACGCGGCACGGTTTTGGCTACGGAACGTACAGCACGACCGTGGAAAAAAACATAAACCTGCTTCAACCGGAAACAGTCTGGGGGTGCCTGTATACGTACGATCCCATGGCTGGTCCGGGCTACAACGAGATCGACTTGTGTGAGGCATCGGCTTGGGGAGGCGGTGGCGCCTACGGCCAGTCCTGGCCCGTGACGCAAGGCCACGGATACTGGGTTGATGCCAGCAAGCCATCCGGCGAAGGGAACAACAAGAACGATTTCGAAATCATCGATAGCCCTGTCCTTACCCACAAACTGGTCTGGGAACCGCACAAACTGACATTCGAGACATACGCGGGGGACGGCTTCGACGGCCAGCTGCTGAAACGGACCGTCCTAGGAGGACCGACGGTCCCAACACCTGCTAAAGAGGCTATCCACTTCAACCTTTGGGTGATCGGGGGCGGAGGGGGCAGCCCGTCCAGTACTCAGGCCGAGACGGTCACTGTTCGTGATTTTTCGTTCACTCCGGCTGCCCCCAGGTAAGCGGCGGCCCGTGCACCACGGGCTAGAACGTCGGATTTGCCCGGATGCTTGCAGCCCCGGACTCCCAGCGAGCGAGAAGATCACCTCCGGCCGGACCCACAGGTCGGGTCGCCGGGTGTGGTTTTCAACCTACGGGCAGTTCCACGAACGCAAACACTCCTGTTGACCTTGCTTCCC
>JAODMV010000158.1 GCA_025464875.1 Arthrobacter sp.
CGGCCACCCAGATTATCGGCCGGTTTCGATGAATCCCTCCGGGGGGCACCGCGAAGGCCGCCATCAACACGGACGCGGCGAAGAAGGCCAACTGATCGTGCTGATCATCGGCTACGTCCTCCTGGCCCTGCTCCTCGCGACGGTGGTGGCGGCTGCATCGAGCGTGTACATAGAGCACAAGAAGCTGCTCTCCCTGGCGGACGCGGCGTCGGTGGCCGCGGCGGACAGCTTCACGCTCGGGCAGTTGGAAAGTGCCGCCGGAAGCCCCACGGCGATCCTGAGCGGCGCACGGGTGCGCAGCGCCGCCGTCGCCTATCTGGACCGCACTGCCGCGTTCACCCGGTTCAGCGACCTGGCCGTCGCCCCGGCGACGGGCAGCCCGGACGGCTCCACCGCCGTCGTGGTCCTGAGCGCCGCCGTCCACCCGCCGGTGGTCAACTTCCTGGTCCCGGACGGCATCAGGATCGAGGCGAGTTCTACGGCCCGCTCCCGGCTGACGCGTTAGCGCGGCGAACCGTGCCATAAGTCGGGCCGGGCAGGACGGATAGCGTAGGCTTAAAAAACCATGGCAAACATCGATTTTTCCGCTGAAATCCGCGCGCTGCGCGCCACCTATGCCTCCATCGAAAACGTTTCGGATGTCGAGGCGCTCAAGGAAGACATCGCCGAACTGAGCGAACGGGCCGGTGAACCCAACCTCTGGGACGACCCCGCCGCCGCGCAGGTCATCACCTCCAGGCTCTCGCACCGCCAGTCCGAGCTGGAACGGCTCAACTCCCTGGCCTCACGGATCGACGACCTCGAGGTCCTGGTGGAGCTGGGCCAGGACGAGGGCGACGCCGCCTCCATGGGTGAAGCCGCCACGGAACTGGAATCGATCCGCAAGGCACTCAAAGACCTTGAAGTCGTGACGCTGCTGTCCGGCGAGTTCGACGAACGGGAAGCCGTGGTCACCATCCGGGCCGGCGCCGGCGGCGTGGACGCCGCGGACTTCGCCGACATGCTGCTGCGGATGTACCTGCGCTGGGCCGAACGCCACGGCTACCCGACCACCATCATGGACACCTCCTACGCCGAAGAGGCCGGCCTGAAGTCCGCCACCTTCGAGGTCAAGGCCCCGTACGCCTTCGGAACCCTCAGCGTCGAGGCGGGCACCCACCGGCTGGTCCGGATCAGCCCCTTCGACAACCAGGGCCGCCGCCAGACCTCCTTCGCCGCCGTGGAAGTCATCCCACTGATCGAGCAGACCGACTCCATCGACATCCCGGACAACGAGATCCGGGTGGACGTGTTCCGCTCGTCCGGCCCGGGCGGCCAGTCGGTCAACACCACGGACTCCGCCGTCCGCCTGACCCACATCCCCACCGGCACCGTGGTGTCCATGCAGAACGAGAAGTCGCAGCTGCAGAACCGGGCGGCGGCCCTGCGGGTGCTGCAGTCCCGCCTGCTGCTGCTCAAGAAGGAGCAGGAGGACGCCGAGAAGAAGGCCTTCGCCGGCGACGTGAAGGCCTCCTGGGGCGACCAGATGCGCTCCTACGTGCTCAACCCGTACCAGATGGTCAAGGACCTGCGCACCGAGCATGAGGTCGGCAACACCTCGGCGGTGTTCGACGGTGAGATCGACGATTTCATCGACGCAGGCATCCGCTGGCGGACCGACAACCGGAACGCCGTCAAGTAACCACCCCTGGCGGTCCGCGGACGGTCACGGGGCGATCGCAATCGCGCGACACGCCCCGCCGCTCCGGCCGATCCGCACGTGCCCCTGCGTATAGTCGAGGGGCCGGAGCTCTCTTCCCCCAATCGAAAACCCTTGCCCCGGCTGCGGAACCAGGCCTGAATAGCACTGTCCTGCAGGGTACTTAGGGCCATGATCCGTTTCGAAAATGTCACCAAGGTCTACGACCAGAATGCGCGTCCCGCGTTGGACTCGATCAATCTGGAGATCGACCGTGGCGAATTCGCCTTCCTGGTCGGCGCCTCGGGCTCTGGCAAGTCCACTTTCCTGCGCCTGGTCCTCAAAGAGGACCGCGCCTCCTCCGGTGCCGTCTACGTGGCCGGCCAGAACGTTGCGAACATCTCCAGCTGGCGCGTGCCCAGGCTCCGCCGGGGGATCGGCGTCGTCTTCCAGGACTTCCGGCTGCTCCCGCAAAAGAATGTCTTCGCCAACGTCGCCTTCGCGATGCAGGTCATCGGCAAGAGCCGCAGCGTCATCCGCGACACCGTCCCGGAGGTCCTCAAGACCGTCGGCCTTGAGGGCAAGGAGAACCGTCTGCCGCACGAACTCTCCGGCGGCGAGCAGCAGCGCGTGGCGATCGCCCGCGCCGTCGTCAACCGCCCCGGCATCCTGCTGGCCGATGAGCCGACGGGAAACCTCGACCCCACCACCTCCATGGGCATCATGGGCGTGCTGGACAAGATCAACCAGAACGGCACCACCGTCGTGATGGCCACCCACGACGACGACATCGTCAACGAGATGCGCAAGCGCGTCGTCGAGCTCCGCCACGGCGTCGTGATCCGTGACGAGGCCAAGGCCCTGTACACCTCCGTGATTCCGGTGGTGGGGCAGTCGCGCCGGCTCCGGGACGCCAGCGGCCGGGATCCCGGGCCCGGGGCCGCCGCCCCGCGCAGCGAAGCCGCAGGGGAGGGCCAGCTGTGAGGCTCGCATTCATCCTCGGCGAGATCGGAAGCGGCCTGCGCCGCAACCTGTCCATGGTGGTCTCCGTCATCCTGGTGACTTTCGTGTCCCTGACCTTCGTCGGCGCCGCCGGCATGCTCCAGCTGCAGATCAACCAGATGAAGGGCTACTGGTACGACAAAGTCCAGGTGGCCATCTTCTTGTGCAGTGACGGTTCGACGGCGGCCGGCTGCGCCACCGGCCCGGCCACCCCGGAACAGCAGGAGAACCTGCGGACCCTCCTGGAGTCGCCCGCGGTGGCGCAGTACGTGAACGACTTCCAGTTCGAGTCCAAGGAAGACGCCTACGGGCACTTCAAGGAACAGTTCTCCAATTCCCCGATCGTCGACTCGGTGACGCCGGACCAGCTGCCGGCATCGTTCCGGATCAACATGAAGGACCCGGAGAAGTACCAGATCATCAGCGAGACGTTCTCCTCCCAAGCCGGCGTCGAAACCGTGATCGACCAGCGCCAGCTCCTCGAGCGGCTCTTCTCCGCCATGAACGCCGCCTCCCTGGTGGCGGTGAGCATCGCCGGCGTGATGATTGTCTGCGCCATCCTCCTGATCG
>JAODMV010000212.1 GCA_025464875.1 Arthrobacter sp.
GCCGCCGGTTGACGGCGCGGGCTGCGGTGCCGGCTGCGTGGCGCCGGGGGCCGGGGCCTGGCTTGTTCCCGGCGCGGGGCTTCCGGTGGGCGTCGGTGCCGTCGGGGAGCTGCCGGCCGGAGTGGCGCTGGGGTCGCTCTCGATGAGCTGCATGATCTGCGCCTTGAAGACGTTCAGGCGGCCCTGGATCTCCGAGAGCGGCACGTTCTGCAGGTTCCGGCCGAAGTCCGCGATCTCCCGCCACAGCGCGTTGAGCCGGGCGGTGCCGTCGGCGCTCAGCGGCCCGTCCAGGGTGAGGACCAGCTGACTCGCCAAGGCGTACGTCAGGCACCGGATGCAGTTGTAGTTCGCGGCCGCCGAAAGGTTCTCGGGCACGATCACGTCGGTCTGCCCCACGATCAGGACCACCTGGAAGCCTACGGCCACCGCGGCGCAGTCGGTGCAGTTGGCGAAGGCGTAGGCCTCGTTGCGGGTGTCCACCGCCGCGCCGTCCTCGGCCCAGACCAGCGCGAAGGCGACGTCGTAGACGATGGAGCCGTCGCTGGTGTTGACCGCGAGGGACTGGTTGCCGTCCTCCTCGGGAGCGGCGGGCAGCTCGAAGGGGAACACCCAGGACGGCGCGGCCGCCGGGGTGTCCGCCGTGCCGGGGCTGCCGGTGGTGGCGGAGGCGCCGGATTGCCGGGGCACCAGGACCAGGCTCAGCTGCGGCTCCTCGCGGGTGGGCTGCTTGGCGCCCGCCGGCCACAGGGCCACGGTCCGGCCGGCCTGGCCGTCCCGCATCGGGCCGGTGGCGGATGCCGGGAAGATGGCGGTGGTGGCGTCGGCCAGGGTGCCGCGCTCGTAGGGCTGGACCGGGCGGTAGCTCTCGCCGGCGGGCCACCACGCCCAGGCCAAGCCGGCCGCGACGGCGGCGATCGCGGCCACGGCTGCTCCGCGCTGCAGCGCCTTGCCGTGCGCCTTCCGCCACAGCCCGGTGATGAGCTGCCGGCCCAGGCGCAGCAGGATGTACAAGATGCCCAGGACGGGAAGCGCGACGGCGAAGATCGCCAGCACCCGCACCGCGGCGTCGAGGAAGTCGCCGTCACCGGCGCTGCCGGTGAGCAGGGCGTACTGCTTCTGGGCGCTGGCCCAGGCCGTGCCGAGAAGCCGCGGCAGGGAAAGAACCATCAGGACCAGGCTGAAGAGCAGCAGCGGCACGGTCACGAGCACCCACACGGTCACCACCGCGCGGGCCCAGGGCTTCAGCACCTGCGCCGCGGGGTCCTTCCGGCGCCAGGGCAGGAGGCTGAGCAGCGTGGGCTTGATCCGCTGGAACAGGTCCGGCACCCCGGTGGCGTCGGCGAGGATGTGGTAGCCGTCGAAGCGGACCAGCGGCAGGAGCTGCCGGACCATCTGCACCAGCTGGGTCACCACGACGAGCAGGAGCGCGTCGAAGCCGGTGGCCCACCAGAGGCCCATGATGGCCACGGCCACGATGGCGTTGAAGTAAAGGCCGCCGAGGTCGGTCCGGAGGCGACCCGCCCGGCCTAGCCGGTAGGAGTCCGTCACGTCGGTGAAGAAGGCGGGCCAGATCAGGTACAGGCCGGTGCCCATGGCGCCGGGGGTCGCGCCGCCGCGGCGGGCCGCGGCCGCGTGCCCGAACTCGTGGAACCCGGCGGACAGCACGGTGACCGCCACGACCAGCAGCACGAGACCCGGATTGGCGAAGGCCTCATGGGTGGCCGAGGCGAGGCCCTCGACCATCAGCACCCACCAGCAGGCGGCGAGGAAGCCGGCGGTCACGGCCACCACGATCAGCGGGTGGAACAGGATGGTGAACGGCGCGGTGATCCGGCGCGTGCGCTCGGGGTCGGTCACGGTGTAGCGGAACCGCATGCCCAGCAGCGGGTCGGACTTGCGGACCTCGGGCTGCGAGCCGTCGGCCAGCTGCAGCAGCCCCAGCGGAAGCAGCTGGGAGTCGATCAGCGTCCGGACGTTGTCCGCGCTGACCAGCCGGCCCGATTTTGCGCTGGCGCGTTCGGCGATGTCCGCGACGCTCCGGGTGCCGTCGATCGCCTCGAGAATGACATAGAGCACAGGGGTGAGCTGGAGCGTCTGGCCGTCGGCGCGCCGGACCAGCGACGGCGGCTCCCGGTAGCCGGAGCCCGCGGTCTCGCCGAGGAGCCGGATGCCGTCGGCCCGGGCGGGAAACTGCTGCGTGCCGACCCCGGGGGAGGCCGGCGGGCCGTCCGCCGGGGACGGCCCGCCGTGAATGGTACTCATCCGGGGCTACTGCTCGAGATCGGACTGCTGCTCGGCGGTGGCCGTGGCCGCGCCCTCGATGTTCTGGTTGATGATGGCGTCCTGCTGCGCCACGGCGAAGGCGTCGCTGTCGATCGAGCCGATGTTCGCGGCCACGGCGGCGTCGATCGGCGCGGCGACGTTGGCGTTGGCGGCCACCGCGCCGTTGATCGGCGCGGCGAGGTCGGCATCGGCGGCGAGGTTGACGTTGACGTTGAGCAGGTTGCCGTCGACGGCGCCCGCGACGGCGTCGGTCGGCAAGGCGCCCAGGTCCGGGGCCGCGCCGTCGGGCAGGACAGCCGTGGGGTCGGCGGGCAGGGTGCCGGCGGGGGCCGCCCCGGCAGCGCCCGCGTCCGCGTCCGCAGTTCCGCCGCCGGCTGTCCCGGA
>JAODMV010000223.1 GCA_025464875.1 Arthrobacter sp.
CTGCTTCTTCGGTGCGGGGTAGCCGATGATGGTCCGCAGCGAGACGATGGAGGGCTTGGACGTCTCGGCCTTGGCCGCCAGGAGGGCGGCGTGCAGTTCCTGCACGTCCTCCTTGTACTCGCCGGTCCTGGTCCAGTCCACGCGCTGGACATGCCAGCCGTAGGACTCGTAGCGCTTCAGGACATCCTCGGTGAAGGCGATGTCGGTGTCGTCCTCGATCGAGATGTGGTTCTCGTCGTAGATCACCACGAGGTTGCCGAGTTCCTGGTGGCCGGCCAGCGAGGACGCCTCGGACGTGACGCCCTCCTGCAGGTCCCCGTCGGAGGCGATGACCCAGACGGTGTGGTCGAACGGGCTGGTGCCCGGGGCGGCGTCGGCGTCGTACAGGCCGCGCTGGCGGCGCTGGGAATACGCGAAGCCGACCGCGGAGGCCAGGCCCTGGCCCAGCGGGCCGGTGGTGATCTCGACGCCGGCGGTGTGCTTGTACTCGGGGTGGCCGGGAGTCAGCGAGCCCCAGGTGCGCAGTGCCTGCAGGTCCTTCAGCTCCAGGCCGTACCCGGAGAGGAAGAGCTGGATGTAGAGCGTCAGCGAGGTGTGGCCGGGGGACAGGACGAACCGGTCGCGTCCGATCCAGTCAGGGTTCTTCGGATCGTGCCGCATCATCTTCTGGAAAAGAAGATATGCGGCCGGAGCCAGGCTCATGGCGGTGCCGGGGTGGCCGTTGCCGACCTTCTCCACCGCGTCCGCGGCCAGCACCCGGACGGTGTCCACGGCGCGCTGGTCCAAGCTGGTCCATGACAGTTCTTGCTCTTCCAAATGTGGCACGAAAACCGGGCCCCTCTCTGTGCTGACGGCGAGTGGTATTGTCGCTCCCGTTCCGGGCACAGTTCGGTGCCCGGTGCGGTTTCGTACCAGCCGTTCACCATCGAAACGTTGATCTATCATTCAGACGCACCTGCAACCGCAGTTGTGCATACGCAGGCGCCATGCACGCGTGCAGCAAGAGAATGCCCTTGTTCCGGCAAGCTCCCGTGTGCGCTGGTCTGCAGTCAGCTTAGCGCCATTCCACGCGCTGGTCAGCGTAAATCTCATCAAGCGGACGGGAATTCCGCTTATATGAACCAGCGCCCGCCCCCGCGGAGGGCGCTGAGGTGAGCCCGGGCCCAGCTGCCGGAATCCCGGGGGCGTCCCGGGGACATCGGGGACTGCGGCACCACGGTATGATGGGTGGTGGCTTCCAACGGGGGGCGAGGACGCGCGTGCCCTGAGCGTGGACCCCTCCAGACGCGACGCGTGTTGCGAACTACCAGCCGGACTGAACAGCCAGACAGAACAGAGTGACTGCCACCGTGAGCACAACAGATACGCCGCTGAACGCCTCCCAGGTCCCGGGAAGAATAGGTTTCGCCCGCAAGGCCAAGGCCTACCTGGCGCTCACGAAACCCCGCGTCATCGAGCTCCTGCTGGTCAGCACGCTGCCCACCATGATTTACGCGGAGCGCGGCTTTCCCTCTATCGGGCTGATCCTGGCGACCCTCGTGGGCGGGGCGTTCGCGGCCGGCAGCGCCGGCGCCTTCAACTGCTACATCGACCGGGACATCGACAAGCTCATGCACCGCACCGAGAAGCGCCCGCTGGTCACCGGCGAGGTCACGCCCCGGGAAGCCCTCGTCTTCTCCTGGCTCCTGGGCGCCGCCGCGATTGCCATCCTCTGGTTCGGAGCCAACCCGCTCGCCGCCTGGCTGGGATTCGCCGCCATCGTCTTCTACGTGGTCATCTACACCATGATCCTCAAGCGCCGGACCGCCCAGAACATCGTCTGGGGCGGCGCCGCCGGCTGCTTCCCCGTGCTGATCGCCTGGGCCGCCGTGACCAACACGGTGGAGTGGCCCGCCGTCGTGCTCTTCATGGTGATCTTCCTGTGGACTCCGCCGCACTACTGGCCGCTGTCCATGCGTTACGGCGAGGACTACCGCAACGCCAAGGTTCCGATGCTCGGCGCCATCGCCGGCGCCAAGGTTGTTTCGGTACAGGTGGTCCTCTACGCCTGGGCCATGGTGGCGTGCTCCCTGTTGATGGTTCCGGCCGGCGGCGCGGGCTGGGTCTACACCGTCACGGCCGTGGTGGCCGGTGCCTGGTTCCTCTACGAGTCGCACGCGCTGCACACCCGCGCGCAGGCCGGAGACGTGTCCAACAAGGGCGCCATGAAGGTCTTCCACGGCTCCATCAGCTACCTGACCCTGCTCTTCATCGCCCTGGCCGTCGACCCGTTCGTGGGTTCGCCCCTGATGGGCGGCTAGTAAGCCACGCCCGACGCCCCCTCCCATCCGGAGGGGGCGTTCGCGCTTTAACCGCAGTTTCCGGCCGGGCTCAGCTGCCGGCGAGGTGCCCGTTCGTCACGCAGCGCAGGGTGATGAGCGGGCACCTCGCCGGCTGAGCCGGCATCCCGGCGTCGGGCAGTCCGAGGACGGCCGAAAGCCTGCCGTGCGTGACGGCAACTCCCGGCGGGGCCACGACGACGGCGCAGGCTCGCCGGGCCGACGGAACCGGGCCGCAAGGCCGAAGCAAAAAGGAAGCACCCCGGTCCAGCGGACCGGGGTGCTGCTCCGTGCGGCGGGCGGCCGGCCCTACCTGACCGGGCTGTACCGGGCGAGGTCGGCGGTGTTGCTCGCGGCGCTCATCAGCAGCGCGGCACCGAGCATGTGGACCGCGACGAGCAGCGCCGGGATGCCGTTGTAGTACTGCGTGAAGCCGATGACACCCTGCAGCACGGTGACCGCCAGCAGCAGGAGCACCGCGGTCCGGAACGGTCCGGCGATCCGGTCGCGGAGCACCAGGAACAGCCCGAACAGCGCCCCTGCCGTAATGAGGTATGCGGGCGCGGCGTGGATGTGCGAGAACAGGTCCCAGTCCAGGCCGTTCCGCGGGGCGTCGGCGTCGCCCGCATGGGGGCCGGCGCCCGTGACGACGACGCCCAGGCAGACCGCCAGGGCGGAGAAGAGGGCGACGGCGGACATCACCGGGCGTGCGGCGCCCGGCAACGCGGGCAGCGTGGCCGTCTGGGCCTTGCCGGTCCTGCCGTAGGCGCGGTTGACGAGCAGGGTCGCGAAGACCACGAGCGCCATGGACACGAGGAAGTGCAGTCCCACCACCCAGGGGTTGAGCCCGCTGAGCACGGTGATGCCGCCGATGATGGCCTGGGCCGGGATGCTGGCGAGCAGGCCCAGGGCCAGCAGGAAGAGATCCCGGCGTTCCTTGCGCAGGTTCCACAGGTACACCAGCATCATGACGGCGACGGCGGCCAGCGCAAAGGTCAGCAGCCGGTTGCCGAATTCGATGATGCCATGGATGCCCATCTCCGGCGTGTTCACGAGCGAGGTGTCCGTGCAGCGGGGCCAGGTGGGGCAGCCCAGGCCCGAGGAGGTCAGGCGGACGGCACCGCCGGTGACCACCAAGACGATCTGTCCGATCAGCGACGACACCGCCAGGCGCTTCACTGTCTTGTCGACGGTGACCGGCAGCCGGGACGTAATCCGGGAGACGATCCGGGGAGGGCGTGACACCGTACTCACAGTTTTCTCAATTCCACTTGAACCAACGGGTTGCTGCGCCGCCGGCAATCGCCGTCCAGAGCAGCAGGACAAGCACGGCACCGGTGTTGATGCTGCCGTGCAGGAAAGCATCCCTCAGCGCCTGTCCCAGCGCGCCTGACGGCAGGAAATGCACCACCGCCTCCGCCAGTGCCGGAAGCCGCTCGGCCGGAATGACGATCCCGCCGAGGGCCCCCAGCAGGATCCACAGCAGATTGGTGATCGCGAGCGTCGCCTCCGGCCGAACGGTGCCGGCCACCAGCAGGCCGAGGGCGGTAAAGGCGGCCGCGCCGAGCACCAGCAGGGCCAGGCCCGGCAGCCAGCCGAGGGGGTCCGGGCGCCAGCCCAGCATCAGGGCCACGGCGGTGACGACCAGGACCTGCAGGAGCAGCACCGCCAGGACGGCGAGGATCTTGCCGGCGACAAGGCCCGTGCGGCCCAGGGGAGTGGTGGAGAGGAAACGGAGGACGCCGTACCGACGGTCAAAGCCCGTGGAGATGCCCTGGCCGGTAAAGGCCGTGGACATGGCGCAGAGGGCCAGGATGCCCGGCACCGCGACGTCGATCCGGCTCGCGCCGAGACCGTCCAGCAAGGGTGTGACGGTCAGTCCCACCATGGCGAGCAGGGGCAGGACGACGGCAAGGATCAGCTGTTCGCCGTTGCGGAGCATGGCCACGGTCTCATACTTGCCCTGCAGCAGGATCCGCCGCGGGAGCGGGGCGGGGGCGCTGCCAAGAACGGGGGTCATCGGATCTCCCTTCCGGAGATGTCCAGGAAGACGTCTTCGAGGCTGCGGGCTTCGAGGCTCATGGAGGTGGGCATGATGCCGCGGGCGGCCCACCAGGCCGTCACGGCGGCCAGGTCGGCCGGCGTGAGGGCACCCGTGGCCGCATAGCTGCCGGCGCGGGCTTCGCTGACCCGGACGGCGTCCGGCAGCACCCCGGTGAAGTCAAGTCCCGGCTCGGCCTCGAACAGGAGGGTCCTGACGCGTTGCTGCCCGCTGCCGGGCTGCAGCTCGTGCTGCAACAGTTGGGCGACGGTGCCCTCCGCCACGTTGTGGCCGGCATCGATGATGTAGACGTAGTCGGCCAGGCGCTGGGCGTCGTCCATGAGGTGGGTGGTGAGGATGATGCCCATTCCGCGGTCCCGGAGCTCGGAGATGAGCCCGAAGACCATCTGCCGGGACTGCGGGTCCAGGCCGGCGCTCGGCTCGTCCAGGAAGAGCACTTCGGGGTTGCCGACCAGGGCCGCCGCGAGGGCGAGGCGCTGCCGCTGGCCTCCGGAGAGCCGGCGGACGGAGGTGCGGCTAAAGGTATCGATGCCCAGGCGCCGGATCAGGTCCTCGACGGGCCACGGGTCCTGGTACATGCCGGCGATGTGCTTCAGCAGCGGCACCGGCCGGGCCGAGGGCGGCAGCCCGCCGTCCTGCAGCATCACGCCCACGCGGGCCCGCAGCGCTGCCCCCGCGGTGTCCGGGTCCTGGCCCAGCAGGCTGATGCTGCCGGCGGTGCGCCGCTGCAATCCCTGGGCGCATTCGATGGTGGTGGTCTTGCCGGCCCCGTTGGCGCCGAGCAGGGCCGTGACCTGGCCGCGTTCGGCAACAAGGGACAGGTCGCTGACCACCCGCAGCATCTTGCCGTCGAGGGTGGGCAGCGGACCAACGTCCTTGACTAGCCCGCTGATCGACAGGACGGGGGATTCGGGAGATCGCACCCAAGCATCCTACGTGATGTAGTAGCGCGCGGGGCCGGGCCGCGGCCCCTGTAGCCGTCAGGGCCGTGGCCGGGGCGGCGGCCGGCGGGCAGGCCCCGCGGTGGCGTCCGCAGGGTAGCCATGCCTTACTGGAACGCGGGCATAAATTACGACATGATTGTGTTGTGTATTCCATGAGCCCCACCATCCCCGTAGCCCGTTCCGGGCGCGGTACCTCAGGCACGGCGTCAGCCGACGCATTCGAGGCAATGGCGCCGGTGGCAGTTCCGGCAGCGGGCGCCGTTCCGGCAAGCGACGCCGAGGAGCGCACCAAGGACCGCGTCCTGAACGCGGTGCTGGAACACGGACCCATCAGCGCCGCCGAACTCGGCGAGCTGCTCGGTTTCACCCCCGCCGCGGTACGCCGCCACCTCGACCACCTCTCGCGCAGCGGCGTGATCGAGGTCAAGCGGGTGGCCCGCGCAGGTGCCGGCGCGGGACGTCCGGCCCGCCGTTACGTGCTGAGCTCCCAGGGCCAGTCCACGCTGGGCAACGACTACCTGGACATCGCGGCGTCGGCGCTGCGGCACCTTGGCGAGACGGCCGGCCCCGAAGCGGTCCGGCAGTTCGCCGTCGAGCGTTTCGCCGACATGGAACGCCGCTACGCGCCGGAAATCGAACAGGCCGGACCGGAGATCAGCGCCCGCGCGCAGGCGCTCTCCGATGCGCTGAGCCGGGACGGCTTCGTCGCCTCGGCGGCGTCCATCGAGGCGAAGGCCCCCCTGCCGGCGGCGCTGTCCAGCGTCCAGCTCTGCCAGGGTCACTGCCCCATCCAGCAGCTCGCCGCGCAGTTTCCCGTATTCTGCGATGTGGAGACCGAAGTGTTCTCCCGGCTGGTCGGCGTCGACGTCCGCCGGCTCTCCACGCTGGCGCGCGGCGGCCACGTGTGCACCACCCACATACCTACAGGTCGTCCGGCGGTCAGGGAGCCTCTCGGCTCCGCAACCACGACGGACAGCCTGGACGAAATATCCAACCATCTGCAAGAAAGGCCGTGATGACGGACCAACTATCAGAGAAGACGGTTGCTGAGACTGCTGTGATTTCGGAGATTCTGGAAAAGAATCCCGAGCTCCACGGAATCGGCACCTACGAGTACGGCTGGGCCGACAAGAACGACGTCGGCGCCAACGCCCGCCGCGGCATCAATGAGGACGTGGTCCGTGAAATCTCGGCCAAGAAGAGCGAGCCGGAATGGATGCTGGACCTGCGCCTGAAGGGCCTGAAGTACTTCGACCGCAAGCCCATG
>JAODMV010000224.1 GCA_025464875.1 Arthrobacter sp.
TGAACCGCGCCCCGATCGTCGCGGCCCGGGCCCAGGCCCTCACCCACGGCCCCAGCACCGGCGGCAAGGGCGCCAAGGTCTTCGGCATCGAGGAACGCGTCTCCCCCGAATGGGCCGCCTGGGCCAACGGTGTCGCAGTCCGTGAACTCGACTACCACGACACGTTCCTGGCCGCGGACTACTCCCACCCCGGAGACAATATTCCACCGATCCTCGCCGTGGCCCAGCATGTCGGCTCCAGCGGCAAGGACCTGATCCGCGGCATCGCCACCGGCTACGAAATCCAGGTGAACCTGGTCAAGGCCATCTGCCTGCACAAGCACAAGATCGACCACGTGGCCCACCTCGGCCCCTCCGCCGCGGCCGGCATCGGCACCCTGCTCGGCCTCGACGTCGAGACGATCTTCCAGTCCGTCGGCCAGGCGCTGCACACCACCACCGCCACGCGGCAGTCCCGCAAGGGCGAGATCTCCACCTGGAAGGCCCACGCCCCGGCCTTCGCGGGCAAGATGGCAATCGAGGCCGCCGACCGCGCCATGCGCGGCCAGACCTCACCGGTTCCGATCTACGAAGGCGAAGACGGCGTGATCGCCTGGATGCTGGACGGCCCGGAGGCGTCCTACACCGTGCCGCTGCCCGACACCGGCGAAGCCAAACGAGCCATCCTGGACACCTACACCAAGGAACACTCCGCCGAATACCAGGCCCAGGCGTGGATCGACCTCGCCCGGAAACTCCACGGCGAACACCCCGAGTTGAAGGACCCCGCCAACGTGGAGTCGGTGCTGATCAAGACCAGCCACCACACCCACTACGTGATCGGCTCCGGCGCCAACGACCCGCAGAAGTACAGCCCCACCGCCAGCCGTGAAACGCTGGACCACTCCATCCCGTACATCTTCACGGTCGCCCTGCAGGACGGCGCCTGGCACCACGTCGATTCCTACGCCCCCGAGCGCGCCGCCCGGCCCGACACCGTGGAACTGTGGCATAAGGTCACCACCGTCGAGGATCCGGAGTGGACCCGCCGCTACCACTCGCTGGACATCGCGGAGAAGGCCTTCGGCGGTTCGGTGGAGATCACGCTCAAGGACGGCACCGTTATCACCGACCAGATCGCCGTCGCGGACGCCCACCCTCTGGGTGCCCGGCCGTTTGCCCGGGAGCAGTACGTGAACAAGTTCCGCACCCTCGCGGCCGGCCTCGTGGACGAAGCGGAAATCGAGCGCTTCCTCGCCGCCGCCGCACGGCTCCCGGAACTGGCGGCCGGCGAGCTGGACCAGCTCAACATCAAGGCGGCCGACGGCGTGATCGGCCGCGCCGCTGCACCGAAGGGGCTTTTCTAATGCTGTACTCGAAGACCACGCCGGAGCAGAAGCGGGCCCGCTTCAGGGAGCTCCTGGCCTCGGGCACCATCGCGCAGTTCCCGGGGGCGTTCAACCCGCTCTCGGCCCGGCTGATCGAGGAGAAGGGCTTCCCCGGCGTGTACATTTCCGGCGCCGTCCTGGCCAATGACCTCGGCCTGCCGGACATCGGGCTGACCACGCTGACCGAGGTGGCCACCCGGGCCGGGCAGATCGCCCGGATGACCGAGCTGCCCTGCATCGTCGACGCCGACACGGGCTTCGGGGAGCCGATGAATGTGGCCCGCACGGTCCAGGAGCTCGAAAACGCGGGCCTGGCCGGTTGCCACATCGAGGACCAGTTCAATCCGAAGCGCTGCGGCCATCTGGACGGCAAGAACGTCGTGGACCTCGAGACCGCCACCAAGCGCATCCGCGCGGCGGCCGACGCCCGGCGGGACCCTAACTTCCTGATCATGGCGCGGACCGATATCCGCGCGACCGACGGTCTGGCAGCCGCCCAGGAGCGCGCCCAGGCACTCGTGGAGGCCGGGGCGGACGCGATCTTCCCCGAGGCCATGAAGGACCTGAGCGAATTCCAGGCGATCCGCGATGCCGTCGACGTCCCGATCCTGGCCAACATGACCGAATTCGGCCAAAGCGCGCTCTTCACCGTGGACGAGCTGGCCGGCGTCGGGGTCAACATGGTCATCTATCCCGTGACGCTGCTCCGTAGTGCCATGGGCGCCGCGGAGCGTACGCTTGAATCGATCAGGGCCGTCGGTACGCAAGAGGAACACGTTGGGAGCATGCTGACGCGTGCTCGGTTGTACGACCTCGTGGACTACGAGGCCTACAACCGTTTTGACACCGGAGTCTTCAATTTCCAGATTCCCGGGCAGTAACACCCGCAACAGACTCCCGGCTCCGGCCGGTACAACAGGCGACAGGAACGAAGGAGTTTCAGCATGGCTGATCAGGACATCAAAAAGGGCCTCGCCGGTGTCGTGGTGGACTACACCGCGGTCTCAAAGGTCAACCCCGACACCAATTCACTGCTCTACCGCGGCTACCCGGTGCAGGAGCTGGCGGCCAGGTGCAGCTTCGAGGAAGTCGCCTTCCTGCTCTGGAACGGCGAGCTGCCCACACCCGAGCAGCTGGCGGAGTTCACGGCGAAGGAACGCGCCGGACGTGCCTTGGATCCGGTCGTCAAACAGGTAATCGATGCCCTGCCACCCACCTCGCATCCGATGGATGTCTGCCGAACGGCGGCCTCCGTCATGGGGGCCCGGCACGAGCTCGCCGAGGATTCCTCCCGCGAAGCCAACATGGCCAAGGCCGTGGACCTCTGGTCCCAGATGCCCGCCGTGGTGGCCTATGACCAGCGGCGCCGCCACGGGCAGGACCTGGTGGAGCCCCGGGAGGACCTGGGGTACTCGGCTAACTTCCTCTGGATGGCGTTCGGCGAGGAACCGGTCCAGGAGGTTGTCGAAGCCTTCAACGTCTCGATGATCCTGTACGCCGAGCACTCCTTCAACGCCTCGACCTTCACGGCCCGCGTGATCACCTCCACGCTCTCGGACCTGCACTCGGCCGTGACCGGTGCCATCGGCGCGCTCAAGGGCCCCCTGCACGGCGGCGCCAACGAAGCGGTCATGCACACGTTCGATGAGATCGGTATCCGCCCGGAGGAGTCGCTGGACGAGGCCGCCGAACGTGCCAGGGCCTGGATGGAAGACGCCCTGGCCCACAAGAAGAAGGTCATGGGCTTCGGCCACCGTGTCTACAAGCACGGCGACTCCCGGGTGCCCACCATGAAGGCCGCCCTGGACAAGATGATCGCCCACTACGGCCGGCCCGAGCTGCTGGGGCTGTACAACGGGCTGGAAACGGCGATGGACGAGGCCAAGGCCATCAAGCCCAACCTCGACTATCCGGCCGGCCCGACGTACCACCTCATGGGCTTCGATACCCCCACCTTCACTCCCCTGTTCGTCGCGAGCCGCCTCACCGGCTGGACCGCGCACGTCATGGAGCAACTGGACGCGAACGCGCTGATCCGCCCGCTGAGCG
>JAODMV010000238.1 GCA_025464875.1 Arthrobacter sp.
ATCATTGCCAATGACGCCGAACCCGGTGCCCTCACCGTCGGCGCCGGCGTCCGGGTATGGGCACTGGACCCGGCCACAGCCGCGCAGCTCTGGGAGGTCTCACTCGCAATGCTTGCGGAAGCGCAGACACACTAGCTGTACCGGAAGTCCGTCAGTTGCATGCGGTGTCGCGTCGTCCGCCCGTTCCGGGGCCGCATGGAAGGGCGGAAGGCTCGGCTCTCAGCGCGGCAGGTCTCCGGGCTGGCGGCCGAGCGCCTGGCACCGTGCGGCGAGCGTCGTGAAGCGCACCGCCTTGGCCCGAGGAAAGGCGATCTGGTTTCTCGGCGGCCTCGTCACGGTCAAGGCCGCCAGGACCATCAAGCCGCGAGCGTGCGCTGGGTCCAGGCCGAAGGCGAATCGATGCAGCCCTCTAGTGCGGAAGAGAGGCTGAGAAGGAACGACGAGGGCCGGTACACCGTGTGCACCGGCCCGTCAGGGTAGTTATCTAGTGGGGTGGTCCCGGTTCAGGAGCGCCAACGGGTTGTCATCAGGAAGCCCACAATGGCGATGCCAAAGCCTGCGACGATGTTCCACGACGCCCACTCCTGGACAGGGAACGCGCCTTCGCTGATGTAGAAGGTGATGATCCAGAGCAGGCCGATGATCATCAGGCCGAACATCACCGGCTTGAACCACACGGGGTTGGGCTTGTAGGCCTGCGCGGCAGAAGTCTGCTGCTCCGCGCGGGCAGGCTTTTTTCGCGGCTTCGACTCGGGCACGGGTCCTCCTTGGCGGGCTGGAACAGAAGCGGCACCTCGGCTTGATATCCTGCAAGAAGGAAAACGCCCGCGGTCCACACGCTTTTGGTCAAGTTTGAATTCTCACTTGGAGCCAATTCTAGCTGTAGTTCCGGCCGCGGGGGCGTCCGGAGCGAATGCCTAGGAGGAGAGCCCACGGTGCTGCAGGTGAAGGAGGTATCCGGTCCCGCGCCTGCCCGCGGCCCCGGGATCCTCTCCCGCAGCGTCCAGGTCGCCGGCGAACTGCTCATCACCGCAGGCCTGATCCTGCTGCTGTTCGTCGCGTGGCAGCTGTGGTGGACCAACGTGGAATCCGACACCCGGCAGCGCGAGGTCGTCAAGGAATTCGCCGAGAACCTGAAGGCGCCTGGCGACCCCGCCGCGCAGTCGCCGGCTGACTCTTCCCTTGACTACGGGACGCCCGCCGTCGGCGCCGAACCGGCCGACGGCGCGACGATTGGCATCATCTACATCCCCCGCTTCGGTGCGGACTACACCCGGCCCATCGTCCAGGGCACCACCCCCGCTGTGCTGGACACGCTGGGCCTTGGCCATTACCCGGGGACCTCCATGCCGGGCGCGGTGGGCAATTTTGCGGTGGCCGGGCACCGGCAGACGCACGGCGCGGTCCTGGACAACATCGATGCCCTCACGCCCGGGGACCGGATCTACGTCCAAACCCGCGACGGGTACTACGTCTACGTGTTCCGGAACAGCCAGATCGTGCTTCCGTCCAGAAGAGACGTCTTGCTGCCGGTCCCCACACAGCCCGCGGCAAGCCCGAAGGAAAGCTACCTCACGATGACAAGCTGCAACCCGCGCTTCGGTTCCCAGGAGCGCATCATCGCCTACTCGCTGCTGGAGCGATGGCAGCCCGCCTCGGCGGGACCGCCGGCCGAGATCGCCGCCCAGGTGGCGCGCGCCGTTGGGGAGGGCTGAGCCGTGTACGGCTGGATCTTCCGCCATCTTCCCGGCCCCTTGTGGCTGCGCATCGCCACGGCGCTGGTGCTGCTTGCCAGCGTGCTGGTATTGATGGTTCAGTACCTTTTTCCCTGGATGTCACAATTCACCCAGTTCACTGATTCGACGATTGGTTCAGCAAGGCAGCCATGAGCACAAGCAAAATCCTGGTCGTAGACAACTACGACAGCTTCGTCTACACCCTGGTGGGCTACCTCCAGGAGCTCGGCGCGGAGACCACGGTGGTCCGCAATGACGATGTCACACTCGCGGAGGCAATCGAACTGGCTGAAGCGCGCGACGGCGTGCTCATCTCGCCCGGACCGGGAACGCCCGCCGGAGCGGGCGTTTGCATCGAGCTGATCAAGTGGTGCGGCAGCCACGAGAAGCCGATGCTGGGGGTGTGCCTGGGGCACCAGGCGCTGGCGGAGGCATACGGCGGAACGGTCACGCACGCCCCGGAACTCATGCATGGCAAGACTTCGGCGGTGGAGCACCACGGGGGCAGCGTGTTCACCGGCCTGCCTTCCCCCATCACGGCGACCCGCTACCACTCCCTCGCTGCAGTGCGCGAGAGCATCCCGGAGGTCCTGGAGATCACGGCCGAAACGGCCAGCGGCGTCGTCATGGGGCTGCAGCACCGCACCGCCCCGCTTTGCGGAGTGCAGTTCCACCCGGAATCGGTGCTGACTGACGGCGGATACCAGATGCTGGGCAACTGGCTCGAATCCCTGGGCATGGCAGGTGCCGCCGAGCGGGCAGCGGCACTGAGCCCGCTCATCAAGCACTGACGCCGATTGCCCCGGAAGCTAGTCGTGGGCGGGGCAGGGAGCAGGCTGGCCGCCGCCCAGGCTAGGCGCCCAGGCTAGGGAAGAATGCCGTCCAGGAGGTCGGCCGCGTTTTCGGAGGAGCCCTGCCGGGTGATCGTCGGCGTGGGGGTAGGTGTCGGTGTTGGTGCCGGCGGGGCTTTTGCCACCGAGACCGTGATGGTCTTGCCTTGTTCGACCAACGCCTCCGCGGGGTCGCTCTGATCCGTCACTTTGCCCGGGTCAACCTGGGACTTCTCGACTTCCCGAACGCTGAGCGTCAGCCCGAGGGCCTTCAGGGCCGCCTCCGCCTCCGCCTGCTGCATTCCGCGGAGCTCCGGCACGGCCACCTTCCCGGTGGAAACGATGATTTCCACCACGCTGCCCACGGCCACGTTCTGGCCGGGGGCGGGGTTGGTGGTGATGACGATGCCGGCCGGGACCGTGGGGCTGTTGGCCATCGTCGTGGTGGGCGCACCGGCCAGCCCTTGTTGGCGCAGGACGTCGCGGGCGGCCGCCTCGGTGCGGCCGGGTAGATCCGCGGGGATGGTGATGACGCTGGGACCTGCGGAAATATTGAGGGTGATATCCGAATTGGGTGCCATGGAACTGCCCGCGGCCGGCACCGTGCCGATCGCACTGCCCTTGGCGATGGTCTCATTCTGCAGCCGGTTGAGCTGGGGCCGGAGCCCGGCATTGTAGAGCTTCTGGAGGGCCTCGGACTCGGTCAGCGATGTCACTGAGGGAACCAGGACCTTGGCCACAGGCGGGGGCTGCTGGTTCATCATGTTGTACAGCCACAGGCCGCCTCCGGCCAGGACCAGCATGGTGAGGACCACCAGGGTCGCGATCCAGGCCCGGCGGCGCGACTTCTGCCGGGGGCTGTGGTCGCGTTCGGACGGCAGGATGAGCGGCAGGCTGCCGGTGTCGGAGCCTCCGTACAGTTCGGTGTCCGGCGCCGGCAGCGGCTGTTCATCGTCGGGGGTGTCCTGCGTGGGCCGGAGCCGGCCGCCGGGCGCCTCATCCAGGAACTTGGCACCGGTCATTGAAAAGGCGGCCGTGGGCGGTAGGGGCTCGGGCCGTGGAACGGTGTTGGTCGGGTCCGTGGGGCTCTCGCTGGCCGCCAGCGGGGCCACTCCGACGCCGCTGCGCGCCGCCCGGAGGGCACGCCGGAAGGCGGCCGCGTCCTGGAAGCGGTCTGCGCGGTTCTTCTGCAGGGCCTTCATCAGCACGCTGTCCAGCGCCTCGGAAACGTCCGGGTTCAGGCTGCTGGCGAGTTCGGGGATCTCGCGGACGTGCTGGTAGGCCACGGAAACGGGGCTGTCCCCGATGAACGGGGGGCGGCCGGTCAGCATCTCGTAGAGCAGGCAGCCGGCGGAATAGAGGTCGCTGCGGGCGTCCACTGTTTCGCCGCGGGCCTGCTCCGGCGACAGGTATTGGGCGGTGCCCACGACGGCCTGGGTCTGCGTCATGGTCGCGCCGGCGTCGGCCATGGCGCGGGCGATGCCGAAATCCATGACCTTGACGCTGTCAGAGTCCGGGCAGAACATCACGTTGGCAGGCTTGATGTCCCGGTGGACGATTCCCGCTTTGTGGCTGTAATCGAGCGCCGCGAGCACACCCAGGGTGAAGTCGATCGCCTGATCGATGGTGACCTCTTTCGCCCTGATGAGGTCGCGGATCGTCTTGCCGGAAACGAACTCCATCACGATGTAGGGCACCCGGACGCCGTCGTCGTGGTCACCGACAACGGCATGGTCGCCGGTGTCGTAGATGGCCACAATCGAGGAGTGGTTGAGTGCGGCTACCGCCTGCGCTTCGCGCTTGAACCGGGCCTGGAACTGCGGATCCCTGGCCAGGTCCGGGCGCAACAGTTTGACGGCGACCGTGCGTCCGAGCCGGGTGTCGACGCCGCGGAACACATCCGCCATCCCGCCGCGGCCGATCAGCTCACCCAGCTCATAGCGCCCACTGAGGACGCGCTGCGTGTCCACGGGGCGGCTGTCCTCCCTGTGTGACGGTGTGCGGGGTATATCAGACACGACTACCTACGGACTGTTGGTGGGGGACGGAGAGGCGGACGCCGAAGTTGCTCGGGCCAGGTGGTAGGTCACGACGGATCCTGCGGGCACCTTGCTCCCCTGCGGGGGCTCCGAGCTGACAAAGGTACCGGCCGGCTGCCTGTCGGTCGGGGCGACGTCGGCGCCCCTGACCCAGCGCAGGCCGGCGTTCTGGATGGCCTGCTGGGCGGCGGCCTCGCTGGCACCTGCGGGGATGGCAGGGACCGAGACCAATTCCGGGCCCTTGGAGTACGAGACGGTGATGGTGTCACCGGGCTGGACCGGCCCGGCGGGGTTGATGTCGATGACGGTGCCGGGAGCGGCGTTGTTGAAGACCTCAACCCCGGTGACGCGCAGTTTCATGCCGATCAGCTCGCTGCGGACCTCGTTGTACTGCCGTCCGCGGTAGGCATCCGGGATCAGGTTGACGGCCGCCGGGGTCGACTGGGTCGGCGTGGGGGAACTGATGGTGGGAGTGGGGCTGGCGGATGTCGGCGACGGCGAGGCGCTGGTGCTGCTTGGCCTCGCGCTGGTGGTGACGGCGCTGCTGCTGCTGGCCGGCGCCTGGGGCGGGAAGAGGATGCCGGCCTGGGTGAGGATGACGCCCACCAGGGAGAACAGCACCAGCAGGATCAGCGCTACCCGCGGCCACGTCCAGGGGCTTCGTCGGCGGCGCTCCGGCTCGTCGACCGGTTCGTCGTAGTCTTCGTCCTCCTGGACCCAGTTCCGCTCCGCCGCCAGGGCATCGGCGCGGGAGAGCGCGTTGCGCGCCCCGTAGCCACTTGCGGCGGCGGCTCCGGCCGCCAGTCCTGCTGCGGCGCCCGCGCCGGCGGCGCCGACCAGGGGCAGCGCGGAAGTGGCCGACGTCGAGGTGTCCTCCGCCGCGCTGGAGGCAATGACGCTGGTGGCGGCCGTGGGGAGGTCAACAGGGGCGGTGATCGGCCCCGTGGTGGCCTCGAAAAGGAGCATGCCGGGAACCGCGGCGTGTGCGGCGGCGATGTCACCGTTGCGGATGGCATCGGCTGCCTCGGCCAGTTTGATGGCGTCGGCCGGACGGTTCTTCGGGTCCTTGGCCAGCATCGACATCAGCAGGGCACGGACCGGCCTGGGCAGGCTGTCCGGCAGCGGCGGCGGCGCGTCGTTGACCTGGGCCAGGGCAATGGCGATCTGGGATTCGCCGGAGAAAGGGCGGTGGCCAGTGAGGCACTCGTAGCCGATCACGCCAAGCGAATAGATGTCCGACGCCCCCGTGGCCGTCTGTCCGGTCGCCTGCTCCGGAGCGAGGTACTGGGCCGTGCCCATCACCTGGCCGGTCTGCGTCAACGGAACCTGGTCAGCCAGGCGGGCGATGCCGAAGTCGGTGACCTTGACGCGCCCTTCCGGGGTGATCAGGAGGTTCCCTGGCTTGATGTCGCGGTGCACAAGTCCCTGCGCGTGGGCCACGGCAAGCGCACGCGCGGTCTGGGCGATGAGGGACAGGGTGCGGTCCGGTGAGAGCACCTGCTCGTGGTCGATGATGCTGCTGAGCGGCTGCCCCGGAACAAGTTCCATGACCAGGTAGGCGGAGCCTTCTTCCTCGCCGTAGTCAAAGACGTTGGCGATGCCCACGTGGTTCAGGAGCGCGGTGTGGCGTGCCTCGGCGCGGAACCGCTGGAGGAACCCGGGATCGCCCGTGTACTCCTCCTTGAGTACCTTGATGGCAACGATGCGGCCAAGGATCAGGTCTTTGGCTTTCCAGACTTCTCCCATGCCGCCGATCGCAATACGCGTGGTCAGCTGGAATCTGCCGCCGAGGGTGATTCCTGATGAAGGCCTCACTTATTCAACACCGCCTCAAAAATCTTCTTCGCGTTCGGACTGGTTAGCTGTGCGCCGGTGGTGATGTCCACGTCTTGCATGACGACGGTGACAGCCACCTGCGGGTCATTCGCCGGGGCAAACCCGGTAAACCAAGAGTTGTTCAGGCCGTTGCCGAGCTCCGCGGTACCGGTCTTGCCCGCCACCTGGACCCCCGGCACGGCAGCGCCGCGGCCGATGCCCTGGCTGACGACGCTGGTCATCCACTCGGTGATCTGCCGGGCGTTCTCCGGAGTGGTGGAGGTCCGCAGGGCCTGAGGCTTGGGTTCACTGATCACCCGCAGGTCGGGGGAGCGCACCGCTTTGATCAGGTCCGGTTGCATCTGCACGCCGTCGTTGGCAATCGCGGCAGTCATCAGGTTGATCAGCAGCGGCGTCGCCCGGACATCGCGCTGGCCGATGGCCGACTGTGCCAGCCCGGCCTGGTCCAGATTCTGGGGGAAGGGCTTCGTGGCATAGTCCAGCTTCAGCTGGTCGCCGAGGTCCTGGCCGAAACCGAACTTCGCGGCGTGGTCGGCAACGGCCTTCTCACCCAGATCAATGGCGATGCTGGCGAACGGCGTGTTACAGGATTGCTGCAGCGCGAACGCGAAGGATGCGGTGGTCCGCGTGTAGCAATTGCCGCCGGCATAGTTGGGCAGCTTGTACTGGATTCCTGGGAAGGTCAGTTCCGGGGGGTTGGGCAGCTCGCTGTCCTTGTTGTATTTGCCCGAGCTCAACGCGGCGGCCGTATCCACGAGCTTGAAGACGGAGCCGGGCGCCAGCAGTGCGCCTGTCGGCCCGCTCACCAGCGGGTTCAGGTTGATGCCCGGGATCTTGTTGATTGCGTTGTAGTTGGCAGCCTCGGCCACCGGATCCTGGGTAGCGATCAGATTGGGATCGTAGGACGGCTTGGACACCATCGCCAGGATGGCGCCGGTCTTCGGGTTGGTCACCACGATCGAACCCTGCTGGCCGTCGGGAATGAGGTCGTAGGCGAGCTTCTGGATCCGGGGATCGATCGTCAGCTCCACGGAGGCGCCCTTGGGCTGGTTGCCGAGGAAGAGTTGGCCGATCCGGTCCAGGAACAGCTGATCCGAGCTCCCGGCGAGTACGTCGTTCATCGACGCCTCCAGGCCGGTCGCGCCGTAATTTTTCGAGAAGTAGCCGGTGATGCCGGCATACAGCTCAGGCTGCGTGTAGACGCGCTGGAACTTGCAGCTTTCCGAGGCGGGAACGGATTCGGCCACCGGGGTTCCGCCGACAATGATCGCGCCGCGGTCGTTGCAGTAGTTCTGCAGGAGAGTGCGCTTGTTCCAGGCATTGGCCTTGAGTTCGTCGGCTCCCACCACCTGGACGTAGCTCAGGGCGCCGAAGATCAGTGCAAACATCGCGATCGCGGCAATCCATGAATTGCGAATGGCCTGGTTCACAGCTGTTTCACCGCCTCGGTGGGAGCGTCCGGGCCGGTCCGGCCGTTGCCGGGTGCTGCTGCCGGCCTGGAAGGCATGACGGGCCCGCCTTTCTTGGTATCGGGAACCTGTCCGGGCGCCAACGGCGTGGTGTCCACCGGGCTCCGGGCCGCGTGCGAAATCATCAGCAACAGGCCGACGATGATCCAGTTGGCCAGCAGCGAGGAACCGCCGGCCGCCAGGAACGGGGTGGTCAGGCCGGTCAGCGGGATGAGCCGGGTGACGCCCCCAATCACCACGAAGCACTGCAGCGCGATGGCGAAGGAGAGCCCGCAGGCGAGCAGCTTGCCGAAGGCATCCCGCGTACCGAGCGCGGCCCGGAACCCGCGGGTGAAAAGCAGCAGGTACATCAGCACGATCGCGAACAGGCCGATCAGCCCGAGTTCTTCGCCGAAGGAGGCGATGATCATGTCGCTGTTGGCGAAGGGGACCAGGTTGGGGCGTCCCTGGCCGAGGCCGGTGCCAACCAGCCCGCCGCTGGCCATGCCGAACAGGCCCTCGACGATCTGGAGGCTCCCACCGAATTCCCGGCCGTAGACCTCGGGCGTGAAGGCGTTGATCCAGCCGTCGATCCGGAGGCCCACATGGGAGAACACCCGGGACGCCACGAAGCCGCCGACGATGATGAGGGCCACGCCGATGATCACCCAGCTGATCCGGCTCGTGGCGACATAAATCATGACGAGGAACAGCCCGAAGAACAGGATCGAGGAGCCCAGATCCCGCTGGAAGATCAGCACACCAATGCTTACCAGCCACGCCGTGATCATCGGGCCCAAGTCCTTGAACCGCGGAAATTGTAGCGGTCCGATCTTTCGGCCGGCCAGGAGGATCAGGTCCCGGTTCGAGGAAAGATACCCGGCGAAGAAGATCGCGAGGGTGATTTTCGCGACCTCGCCGGGCTGGAAGGTCATGGAACCGATCCTGATCCAGACCCTGGCGCCCAGGATCTCGCCGGCCGAGATCCCCGGGACCAGCGGCAGGATCAGCAGGACGGCGCTGACAGCCAGAGAGATGTATGTGAAGCGGCGAAGCACCCGGTGGTCCCTGAGGAACCAGATGACGGCGATGGCGACGGCCATGGCGATCAAGGTCCACCGCAACTGGTTGTTCCCGGTGTCCTCACCGACGCGGTCCAGACGGTGGATCATGGCGAGGCCGAGTCCGTTGAGCGCCACCACGATTGGAAGTATTACCGGATCGGCATACTTCGCGCGGATGCGGAGCACCACGTGAAACGCCAGGGCGGCGGCCGCCAGGAGGCTGGACTGGAACCAGAAGTCACTGTCGAAGGCCTTCTCGCGGTCCACGCCCACCAGGGCATTGGCGCCGATCCCGACGGCGAGGGCCAGGACCAGCAGGACCAGTTCCACGTTCCGCCGCGGTTTGGGTGTCGTGTCGACCGTCGTCATCTGCCCACCTCGCAAAGAGGAGCCGTCGGCGTGGCTGTGGGAGATGCCGGGGCCGCTCCGGAGGCTCCGGGGCTCGGGGTGGGAGCGGCAGCCGTCGCCGTGGGAGGCGGCGTAAGGCATTCGTCCGCGGGGGTCGTGGTGCCGGTGCGCTCTAGGTTCTTCACGATGCGCTGGGCATCATAAAGGTCGCGGGCTGGCACCGTCTGGCGCACGCGCTGCTGCGAAAATTCGGGCAGATCTGACATCCGGATCTCGGTCACCGCCTCGAGGGTGGAAAGCTGGATGGGCCCCAGGCGCTGGGAGACCCCGTTGAAGATGGCCACTCGCTGGTCGTGTTCGCCGACGTAGTACCGCGTCTGGGTCCATGCGTAGCCAAGCCATAAACCGATGCCCAGAAGAGCCACGATGGCCGCGGCAATGGACAGCGTCAGCCAGCGGCGGGGCGGGCCGGCCGGGCTGAATTCCTCGGCCTCCTCCCGCGCCTGGTCCGACTTGTGGGTCAGCACTGTCGCCGCCCTGCGGGCGACGGTGCGCCCTGCGATGGAGGGTATGGAACCTGATTTGGCAGCGGAGGCCGCCGCGCCGACGAGTTCGTGGGGCCGGGAGGAGAGCTCTTCGCGCAGGACTTCGGCGGAAAGGTGCTCGCCGAGATGCGGATCGGTTGTTGTTTCGGGTTCCTTCTTGTCCGCGGTCCTGTCCGCGGCGGGGGCGTCCGCTGTGCCGCCCCCGGCCTTTTCAGGCTCAGCAGCGTGGCCGGCATCGGCCAGGCCCGGCGACTCCGCCGGTGACATGGCCGCACCGTAGGTGCTGCCGCTCGGGTGCGCTGCTGCCGCGGAGACGATAGCGGCTGTCGGGGCGGTCACGGGCGCCGGGACGATCTGGACGGCGGCGGTCCGCACGTCGTCGGAGGTCTGCTCGTCGATGTCCACCAGTACGACCGTCACGTTGTCCGGCGCGCCGGCCTCCAAGGTGAAATTAACGAGCAGTTCGGCGCACTCTTGCAGGCTTTTGGTCTCCCGGACGGTGCGCTCCACCACGTGGTCCGCCACATAGTTCAGGCCGTCGGAACAGAGCAGCCAGCGCTCACCTGGCTGCACCTCGAGCGCGTCGAGGTCCAGTTCGGGGCTCGCGTCGACGTCGCCCAGGACGCGCATCAGGACGTTCTTGTGCGGATGCGTTTCCGCTTCTTCCGGACGCAAACGGCCTTCGTCGATGAGCCGCTGAACGAAGGTGTGGTCGACGCTGACCTGTTCGAACTCCCCGTCGCGCAGGCGGTAGGCGCGGGAGTCGCCAATGTGGGCAAAGTGGAGCTTGCCGTCCGCCAGCAGCAGGGCCGTGACGGTGGTGCCCATGCCGGCGAGCTTGGGATTGATGTGGACCAGTTCGGACAACAGGGAGTTGGCCGTCTGGATCTCATCGGCCAGGACCGTATCCGCGTCCGCGTCCGCGTCCGCGCTGTAGTTGTTGTGGTCGAGGTGGATCATGTCCAGCACGGTGGCCGCGGAGGCGACATCGCCGCCTGCATGGCCGCCCATGCCGTCGGCGACCACGGCGAGGTAACGCCCGACGTAGGCGGAATCGTCATTTTTGGCGCGTACGCGGCCCACGTGGGAACGTGCGGCATAGCGCATGATGAGGGGCCGCTTCGGGGCCTGCGCCTCGTCTGCGGGAATCTCCGGGGCAGCCATGGCTATGGCCTCAATTCGATAACCGTCTTGCCGATTCTCACGGGGACACCGAGCTCCACCGGGAGGGCCCGGGTCAGCTGCTGATCTGCCAGATATGTGCCGTTAGTGGAGCCGAGATCCTCGATAAACCAGCGGCTGCCCTGGGGAAACAGGCGTGCGTGGCGGCCGGAGGCGTAGTCGTCCTCGAGGACCAGGGTGGCTTCCTGTGCCCGGCCGAGCAGGATCGGACTTGCGGCCAGGGCGATGGTGGTGCCCTTGAGCGGCCCCTCGGTCACGAGCAGCTGCCGTGCCTGCTGCTTCACGGGGGCTGGCGCCGGCTCGGCCAACGCGGGGTTCTTGCGCACCTGGCGCGCCGTCGGCGCGCCGGCTGCTGCCTTGCGTCCGACCATCAGGTCGCGGCTCATCGCTGCGACGATGCTGAAGATCAGCACCCACAGGAGGATGAGAAACCCGAAGCGAAGGGCGGTGATGGTCAGTTCGCTCATGGGCGGCCGCCTGGGCTGGCGGACAGGAGGCGGAAGACAATTTTGGTCCGTCCCATCGTGATCGTCGAGCCGTCGGTGAGTTCCGAACTGCCCACGATCTTGTGGCCGTTGACGTAGCTCCCGTTCGTGGAACCCAGGTCGACGGCCTGGGCGGTGCCCTGTCCGGTCCGGATTTCCAGGTGGCGGCGCGAAACGCCGGTGTCGTCAATGAGGATGTCTGCCTCGGAGGAGCGTCCCAGCACGATGGACGGCGCGTTCAGGGAGTAGCGCTGGCCGTCGATGTCCAGTACGGGCTGACGCCGCGCGGGCTGGCGCGTGGGTGCCGCCGGCATGTGGGCGGAGGCCCCAGGCTGCGCCGGGGCGGATGTCTTCTCGGTGCGGGAGGCGATTTCGAAGTCCCCGGCCCGGCGTTCATCATCCAGGCGGAAACTGATGCGGACGGGGCCCTGCAGGGTGTAGCCCTGGCTGCGCACGTGGTTGATGACGACGTCGCACAGTTCTTCTGCGAGCGGGGTGCCCCATTCCTGGGCCCGCTGGAAATCGTCGTCACTGAGCAGGACGTCGAAAACATTGGGGGCCAAGGTGCGTCCCGCGGCGATCGTCAGAGCCTTGTTGTCCACTTCGCGGCGGAGATGGCTCGCGATCTCGACGGGCTCAACCTGGGCGCGAGAACCGGTGGAGAAGACTCCGCGGACGGCCTTTTCGATGCCGCGCTCGACTTTGTCCAGCAATCCCATGGTCCTTCTCCTTTCCTGATGGCTGCAGGGCAGCATTCGTTCCGGAACTCGGTTTCCAACACGTTCGGGAGCCCGCCGGGGGCGGGCGCTCCTACATCAGATACTACTGGGCGCGGCTGGGAATGGCCTTAACGAGCGCCGCCACCGTATCCGCGCCGATCACCGCCGCCCGGCACTGACATGGGCAGACACCCCGGAGTCAGCCGTCAGCGAAGGGCGGCCCAAAGGGGGTCGCCCGCGGGACGTTCCGGTGCCCGGATGGTGCCGCGGTCCGCGCCGGAGAACGCCGCCAGACCGTGCCCGCGACCCCGATTGGTGTTTTGCGGCAGTTGTCCGTTATGCTTGATCTCGCTGCTTTTACGAGGTTGGCGGGCCGGAAATCGGGCCCCTAAACCGGATAGAAGAAGTTGCGCGCGAGTGGCGGAACGGCAGACGCGCTGGCTTCAGGTGCCAGTGTCCGAAAGGGCGTGGGGGTTCAAATCCCCCCTCGCGCACGCAATCATAAGAACCCCGGTCTTCGGACCGGGGTTCTTTGTGTTTAACTGCCGGCCCTGCGGGAGCGGCGCCGGCGCCGTCCTGCCGCGGCCGGCTACCGCCGCAGCGCCCCGAAGCCGGCAATGAGCGCCTCGAGGCCCAGGCTGAACGCGGCGTCGGCAGGGCTCTCGAGACCCTGCCGCGCCAGGCGCTCGACGGCGGAGGTGAAGTTTGGCGTCGACGCAGCCATGCTGCCCGAATCAAAGATGTCCGCCGGCGCCGTGACGTCGTAGGCGGAGCCGAAGATGAAGGACTCCAGGGCCACGATGGCCGAGATGATGCGCTCCTGCGGGAAGCCTGTCCGCCTGAACCCGGCACTGACGGCCTCATACATGGCCAGCGTCTTCGGAGCGTCGGCCACGGGCAGGACGGCGATCACCGGGATCAGCGGCGTGTGCTTGGAGAAGACCTCCCGGTAGCTCCAGGCCCAGTCCCGGACGGCCTGGTCCCAGGACTCGGTGTCGAAAGCGGAGACGTCCACGAACGAGGTCAGGTGGTCCTGGATGAGGACCAGCACCTCGCGTTTGGAGGCGACGTGGTTGTAGAGGGCCGACGGCGCCACGTTCAGGGTCCGGGCCAGTGCGGCCATGGTGAAACCCTCGTAGCCGCTCTTCCGGACCAGCCGCAGGGCCGCCGTGGTGATCGTGTCCTGGTCCAGCACCGCAGCCGGGGGCCGGCCTGCGCGGCGCCGCGGCCTGGCGCCAGCGGGGTGGGAGTCTGCGGCGGCGCTGGTGGCTGACGGCATTCCTGGCCTTTCTGCTGCGGTGTCCGACGGATTAATCCATTGTGCACTTCTTTGCCCGCGCACTCCTTTGCGCAGGGGTCTTCCCCGCCCTGGAGGAACCCGCTATAGTTTCCCACTAAATGAATGGCATTCATTTAGTGGCCGCGATCACTCTGCGGCCGCGGAGAGGACATCATGCTGGAACTGGACCGCGACGTCGTCATCGTCGGAGCCGGCCCCGCCGGGCTGACCGCAGCCCGGGAATTGAAGAAGGCGGGACTGAGCGTGGCCGTGCTCGAGGCACGGGACCGCGTCGGCGGCCGCACCTGGACCGATACTGTCGACGGCGCGGTGCTGGAGATCGGCGGGCAATGGGTCTCGCCGGACCAGACGGAACTGCTGGCACTGCTGGACGAGCTCGGCCTGCAGACCTACTCCCGCTACCGCGAAGGCAAGTCCGTCTACATCGGAGCGGACGGCAAGCGCACCCTGTACACGGGGGACACGTTCCCGGTCAGCGAAGGCACCGCCGCGGAAATGGACAAGCTCACCGCACTACTGGACGCCCTCGCGGCGGAAATCGGCCCCACCGAGCCGTGGGCCCACCCGAAGGCCCGCGAGCTGGACACCATCTCCTTCCACCACTGGCTGCGTCAGAACTCCTCCGACGAGGAGGCCTGCAACAACATCGGCCTCTTCATCGCCGGAGGCATGCTGACCAAGCCCGCGCACGCGTTCTCCGCCCTGCAGGCAGTGCTGATGGCCGCCTCCGCCGGATCCTTCACCCACCTGACCGACGAGGACTTCATCCTGGACAAGCGGGTCGTCGGCGGGATGCAGCAGGTATCCCTGCTGCAGGCAGCTGAACTCGGCGGCGACGTGGTACTGGACAGCCCGGTGCGCACGATCAACTGGCAGCCAACCGCCGAAGGTGGAAAAAACAACGCCGGAAACGGTGCCGGACGCCGGGTGACCGCCGTTTCGGACCGAGCCACGGTGCACGCGCGCTTTGTGATCATGGCCGTGCCGCCGAACCTTTACTCCCGGGTCTCCTTCAACCCGCCGCTGCCCCGGCGCCAGCACCAGATGCACCAGCACCAGTCCCTGGGCCTGGTCATCAAGGTACACGCCGTCTACAGCTCCGCCTTCTGGCGCGAAGAGGGCCTCTCCGGTACCTGCTTCGGTGCCGGCGCCCTGGTGCAGGAGGTCTACGACAACACGAACCACCAGGATCCCCGCGGCACCCTGGTGGGCTTCGTCTCGGATGAAAAGGCCGACGCGGTGTTCGAACTCGGCGCCGAGGACCGCCGCCGCGCCATCCTCGAGTCGATCGCGGGCTTCCTGGGCGAGAAGGCCCTCGAGCCAGAGGTCTATTACGAGTCCGACTGGGGCTCCGAGGAATGGACCCGCGGCGCCTATGCCTCCAGCTACGACCTCGGCGGCCTGCACCGCTACGGCAAGGACCAGCATGAGCCCGTGGGGCCGATCTACTGGTCTTCCGCCGATCTGGCCGCCGAGGGCTACCAGCACGTCGACGGCGCGGTGCGGATGGGGCGCCAGACGGCGGCGCGCATTGCGGCGGCCGCAGACCGCACGTCCGCGACGGTCTGAACGCATGTCGACGATTTGCGTCCCCAGCGAGCACCGGCCCGATTGCTCAACCCCGTCAATGTCGAATGACCCACCAGGAGAGGCAAAGCCATGACCGCTGCAACTGATAGCGCCGCGGCGTCCCAACGGACGCTGAGCGCGAAAGGACTTAAGGCCGGATCGGTGGGGCTGATCGGCGCCGTCGTCATCGGGGTTTCCTGTATTGCGCCCGCCTACACCCTCACGGCGGCCCTGGGCCCCACCGTGTCGGAAGTTGGCGTGCAACTGCCGGCGATCTTCCTTGTCGGCTTCATCCCGATGCTGCTCGTGGCGCTTGGCTACCGCGAACTGAACAATGCCATGCCCGACGCCGGCACCTCCTTCACCTGGGTCTCCCGCGCCTTCGGCCCGTGGCTCGGCTGGATGGGCGGCTGGGGGCTGATCGCGGCAACCATCATCGTGCTCTCCAACCTCGCGGCCGTGGCGGTGGACTTCTTTTACCTGATGCTGGCCCAGCTGTTTGGCAACCCCGAACTGGCCCAGCTGACGCTGAACCTGCCGCTCAACATCGCCACGACGCTGGTGTTCATCGCCCTGGCCTGCTGGATTTCCTACCGCGGCATGGAAACCATCAAGGGCGTGCAGTACGTGCTGGTGGCCTTCCAGCTCGTCGTGCTCGGCTGGTTCGCGGTCGCCGCGTTCAGCCACGTCGCGAACGGCACGGCCTTTGACGCCACCGCCATCACGCCGGAATGGTTCAACCCCTTCGCCGTGGAGTCCTTCTCCGCCTTCACCGCGGGGGTGTCGCTCTCGATCTTCATCTATTGGGGCTGGGACGTCACCCTGACCATGAATGAGGAAACCCGCAACCCTGAGAAGACGCCGGGCCGCGCGGCCACCGTCACCGTCCTGGTGATCGTGATCATTTACATGACCGTCGCCTTGTCCACCCTGGCTTTCGCCGGCATCGGGACAGAGGGACTCGGCGCCGGCAACCCGGAAAACCAGGGCAGCATCTTTGCCGTCCTCGCCGGACCCGTCATGGGCCCGTTTGCCATCCTGGTGTCACTGGCCATCCTGAGCAGCTCCGCGGCGTCCCTGCAGTCGACCTTCGTGTCGCCGGCCCGGACCCTGCTGGCCATGGGCCACTACCGGGCCCTGCCCGCCAAATTCGGCAACATCAGCCCGAGCCACAAGTCCCCGAGCTACGCCACGGTTGCCGCCGCCGTCGCCGCCGCCGCCTTCTACGTCATCACCCGGACCACGTCCGAGAACGCCCTGTGGGACACCATCACGGCCCTTGGCCTGATGATCTGCTTCTACTACGGAATCACCGCGCTGGCCTGCGTCTGGATCTTCCGGGCCGAGGCGTTCAGCGGGGTGCGGGCGTTCTTCTTCAAATTCCTCGCGCCCCTGCTGGGAGGCGTCATCCTGCTGGTGATGTTCTTCAAGACCGCCTACGACTCGATGGACCCGGCGTACGGTTCCGGCTCCTCTGTTGGCGGGGTGGGCCTGGTGTTCGTTCTCGGCATGGGCGTGATCCTGCTGGGTGCGGTGCTCATGCTGGTCATGTACAAGATCCGGCCCGAGTTCTTCAAGGGGCAGATTCTGGCGCGGGGGATCTGAACGCGGGACCGCCGAGCTGCAGGGGGCCTCAGCCAATGATCTTCAGGCCGGTGTCCCAGTTGAACGTCTCGTAGGCGGGGTTGAGCTGCAACCCCATCACCAAGAGCTGAAACCCCTCCAGCTCGCGGGCGTGGTGCAGGCCGCCGACCTGGAGCGGCCGGAGTCCGGCGGCGCTGACAAAGTCTGCCACCTGCCGGCCGGCACCCTCGGAGTCCGAGGCGATGAAGACGTCCAGTGGCATCCCGGCGACGGAGCCCGCCGCGAGCGGGCCCGCGAAGGTGGTGTTGAAGGCCTTCACCACGTGTGCGCCGGGAAGCAGCGCGGCGATCTCCTCGGCGGCAGACGTGCCGGGCTCGACGACGAGGGATTCGAAGGTCTCGCTGTTGACCGGATTGCTGATGTCCACCACGGTTTTGCCGCTTAGGGTGTCCCCGAAATGGGTGGCAACTTCCTTCGCCGGCCCGAAGTAGAGGGCTAGGACCACGATGTCTCCGGCAGGAACCTCATTGAGTCCTCCGGAGGTGGTGTTGCCCCCGAGCTCGGCCGCGAGCCTGGCGGCATTGTCCGGGGTCCGGTCAAGGATCTGCACCTCGCGGCCGGCTGCCAGGGCACGGGCGCCGATCGCCTTGGCCATGTTGCCGCTGCCGATGATGGTCACATCTGTCATGGTGCTTCCTTCCGCGGAGGGCCGGCGTCACGGAGCGGGCGTCAGGGAGCGGCGTTGAGGCCCACGCCCGCCGCCCGTTCGGCGTCCGCCAGGGCCTGTTCCAGTCGTGCGACAGCCAGGGCGTAATCCGCTTCCGCGCCGCCGCGCAAACGCTCGGCGGCCTTCATCGCCCGGATCAGCGCGGCCGTTTCCGGCTGGCGGGGGTCGCTCATGGCAGGGTAGTTCCAGCAGTAGGCGGGATCGAGTTCGTAGCGCTGCCATCTGGCGAGTGCACTCCGATGTCGGATACCCGCGGCTTCATTGGCGGAGACCGCCGCCCGCGACACCCGCCGGAATTCCTGCCAGCCGACGATCCGAGGGGCCCACCGGTAGGCGGCGAGGGCCGCGGCCGCCGCGACGAGTCCGAGCATCAGGCCGGCCCAAGGCGAGGCCAGGGAGGAAAGAATCACGGCCGGTGCGACTACGGCGAGCCCCGCGAAACCGTCCCAGAACACCGCGTCCGGCAAGCCGGCGGCGGCGTCCATGTGCTTCCGCGCCAAGAAGGCAGAGAGCGCAACCGCACACACCACGACGACCGCCAGGGCAAGTATCGGCCAGATTCCGAGCGGGGCGGATCGGCATAGGGCAGGCATTCCAACACACCTCCAAGGAACCCGTCCGGGCGGGCGCGGTTCCGCTACTTCCATTGGAGTACTTGGCGTGCGGGCCGTCAATGGCCTTCAGCGGCACGGTAGAGCACTTTTCACCCGGTTCGCCCGTGCGCGCTGGGCCGAGCAGAGGGGCCGAGTGAAGGCCGGCCAGCTTAACAGCCGGGCGGTCCCCGCGTAGCCTAGGGCCCATGCGAGTGAAAATGTGCAGCATCCACGTCAAAGACCCCGCCGCAGCCCATGAGTTCTACACCGGGACCCTCGGTTTTGAGACACTCATGGCCATGCCGGAACACAATCTGTTCATCGTGAAGGACCCGGACGGCACAGGTGGCGGCGATGTCGGCTTGCTGCTGGAACCCAGTGACAACCCGATCGGGGCGGCCTACATGAACGGGCTCCACGACGCCGGGATCCCGGCGATCGTCTTGGGTGCGTCCGATGTGCGGGCCGAACACCGGCGGCTCTCGGCCAAGGGTGTGGTGTTTCAGGGTGAACCGTCCGGCGGGCCGGGGGGAACGACGGCCGTGTTCGATGACGGCTGCGGGAATTTCGTCCAGCTGCATCAGGACTGAGGCGCACCGGAACCGTCCAAGGGCAGGGCCAGGCGCCGGCCGCGAAAAGCTACTCCGCCGCGGAACGTGCCTTCTTGGCGTCCTTCTTCGCCGCCTCATCCTTGACCCGCTGGGCTTCGGTACGCACGGCAGCGTGGGTGGCGCGCTCGGTCACCAGCCACGCCGGGGGAGCCTGCAGCAGCGCGGTGATATCCGCCGTCGTCAGCGCCTCCTCGACGCCGCCGCGGGCCAGCCCGCTGATGGAGACGTTCAGTTTCTGCGCCACCACGGGACGGGGATGCGGGCCGTTGCGGCGCAGTTCCGCGAGCCACTCCGGCGGGTTGGCCTGGAGCTCGGCGAATTCGGCGCGGGTAATGAGCGAATCCTGGAACTCCTGGGGCGTTGCGGGCAGGTAGATGCCAAGCTTCTTGGCAACGGTGGCCGGCTTCAGGGACTGGGAGTTTGCAGAGTTCATGCTTCAAGGGTATCCGGCTGTTCGCCCGAAGGGGGACATAGAGCGCACCAACAGCTGGGCAGCCCGCAGCGACGCCGGAGACCGGCACTGGCGGTACTGTGAACTTGTGCCCGCCGAAGATGAATCCCCAGAAACCCACGACGTTTCCGCCCCCGCCGAAGCCACTGTACGGGAGCTGCGCTTCGCATTCGTGGCCGGCGTCACTCCAGGCAAGTGGATCCGGCGCTGGGAAGAGCGGATGCCGGACGTTCCGCTGCGCTCCTTTATGTCCGACGACGGCGCCCAGGAGACCGTTCTGCGCGACGGCACCGCTGATCTGAGCTTCGTCCGGCTTCCCGTCGAGCGCGAAGGCCTCAGCGTCATCCGCCTGTACGAGGAACAGCCGGTGGTGGTGGCCCCTAAGGGGCACGAGATTTCGGTGTTCGAGGAAGTGGCCTTGGAGGACCTGTCCGCGGAGACCCTCCTGGACGTCCAGGAGCTCGGCGGCGCCGAGATGGCGCTTCGGGTGGTGGCCTCCGGTGCCGGCCTCGCCATCCTGCCGATGTCCGTCGCCCGGCACTTTAACGTCAAGGACACCGTGGCGCGGAAGCTCACCGGCGCCCCCGCCACCGAGATCGGCCTGGCCTGGCCCAGCGAAGCCACCGATGAAGTGATCGAGGAGTTCATTGGGATCGTCCGTGGCCGCACCGCAGCCAGTTCCCGCCAGCCTTCCGCGCAGCAGGAGAAGCCCAAGAGGGAACCGAAGCCGGACCGGCGGGGCACTGGCGTCAAAAAGCCCAAGGTGGCGCAGCGCTACGCGCCGAACCCGGACAAGGGCCGCGGCAAGGGATCCCGCAAAAAGGGCAAACGCTAGGCCGTGCAGGCGTCTTTCAAAGCCTTCACGGATTCGGCTGGTACCTGATCCCCCGATGCCGCGATCTGTCGCAGCGGGGTCGTGATGTCCGAAGGGACACCCGCGGTCTCCGCCGCGGCTACGAGGCCGCCCAACAGTTCCTTGTCCTGGACGCTCACCAGGCCGTCTTCCACGACCGCACACACCTGCTTTCGGACCTCGTCCGCGGCCGCGCCGGCAACCTTGGACGCTGCATCACTGGCGGCGCCCTGGGCGGCTTCCTGAACTTGGCCGCAGCCCGTCAGCATCAGGATGAGTGAAGCGGCGGACAGCGCGGCGAGCTTACTTTTCATGCCTTAAGCCTAACAAGCGGCGCAACCTTCCCGCCCCCGGGCCGCGGCGGGATCCCGGCCGAACCATGTTCCTAGCGCGCGGGCCCACGTAGGCTCAGGCTGTGGATATTGTCGAATTCTTGTCCCAACGGATCAAAGAAGACGAAGCCGCCGCGCAGAGACTGCTCAGCGACCGTTCGGTGTCCGAGTCTGGCAAATGGTATGAATGGCGCCTGCTCCGCGAGTGCGAGGCCAAAAGAAGACTTCTTGGCATCACGGAATCCGCACGGCAGGCCGCCCTGGCCACGATGATCAGCAGCGCGGCCAGGGATCTCCCATGGATTCCGGAAGTCATCGAATGGACGACGCTTTCGTTGAACGCCCTTGCCCTGCCGTACTCGGACCACCCCGACTTTCAGGATGCCTGGAAGCTGTCCCCCTAGTGGGCGGGCCGGCCCCCTCGGGTCCGGACGCCGGGCACGGCCAGGACCAGGATGCCGAAAAGGATGCCGACAATTCCCCGGACCATTAACGCGGTGCCGCAGCCTATGAATAAACGTTGTGACACCGTGCCTGGCAAAGCCGCACACCTCTCTCAGGGATATTGGTTGCGGATCGTAGATACGAGCACCACGGGCAGCCGTGCAGGGCCCTCGGGGCGGCGCGCGGAAATGAGCCCCGGCCTAGCGCTGTGCCAGATCTCCCAAGGTCACGTTCACGTTTTTCGTGGCCTGGCCACGCCGCACCACGACCTCGACTTTGTCGCCCGGATCCTTCTTGCGGAGCTCCGCCAGGAGGTCGGTCACGGACTCTATCTTCTGGCCGGCGAACTCGGTGATGATGTCTCCGGGCTGGATGCCGGCCCTGTCGGCGGGGCCGTCACGGGCGACGTCGACCACCAACGACCCCGATGTCGTGGGGAGGTTGAAGCGTTGGGCGATCTCCGGGGTGAGCTCAGTCGGGACGATGCCCAGGGCGGCGTGCCTGACCACCCCGCTCTTCAGGATCTGTTCCGCGACATCGAGAACTGTCGCCGTGGGGGTCACGAACCCGATCGCCACCGCGCCGGTGCTCGGCGGCAGATAGGCTTCAGCGAGCCCAATGACCTCGGAGTTGCCATTGACAACGGGACCCCCGGAATTGCCCGGTGAGATCGGCGCGTCGGTCTGGATGAGGTCGAGCAGCCCTTGTGGCGCCCCCTCGGAGGGAGGCATGTTGCGGTGCAGGCCGGAAACGATGCCGGCAGTAACGGTCTGCTCGAGGCCCAAGGGGCTGCCGATGACAACCGCGAGCTGCCCGACCACGGGGACCGAGGACGAGAACTTGGCGGCCGGAAGGTTGCCCCGATCGGCCTTGACCACCGCGACGTCGGTCGGGTTGTCAGCACCCACGACGGTCGCCTCTGCCTGGGTCCCGTCGGCGAAGACGATCTTCATACTCTCGAAGGGCCGTTTCTGCTGGTCCACGACAACGTGGGCGTCGGTGAGGATCGTGCCGTCAGCGTTGTAGACAACGCCGCTCCCCACGCCCTCCGGCGTTCGGATCGTGACCACGGAGGGCTCGACTTCCTTGACAACCCTGGGAACGACCGAAAGGTCTCCGGTGGAACTTGAATCGCCCGTGGTGGCAGTCGCTGGCGGGGAGGGTGCAGGGCCGCTCTGGCCGGTGCATGCGGGGGCGGCGATGAGTAGTCCGCAGCTGAGGACGGCCGCCAGCCCTGCCCTGCGTACGCGAGAAGAGCCGGCGGGCGGCCCGGCTGTCTTGTTCGCGCCCACTGGATTTCGCGCCGTCCTGATCACACCCTTGAGTCTGCTCCGCGGCCGATGCCGGCGCATGACCCCCTGATGTCCAAAAAGCTGCCGCTGATTGGACCCGGCAGGCCCACGTGCGGCGGTTGCGTCCGGTCCGGCATGGACGTCCAGACCTTAATTGTCCCGGCTAGCGGCCCGGCTAGCGGCCCGGTGCCGCTGTCGCGCCGTGGCGGGAGAAACGTGGTGGGAGAAAGTTGTGCCCGCGTCGCGTTGGTCTCTGGCAGCCGCAGCGTGTTCGAAACTCCCGGCCGTCTCGCGTCCTGGGCCGGCGTCTGCCCTGGATCCAACGAATCGGCCGGCCGGATCAAATCCGCCCACATCCTGCCGGCAACAAATACCGCAAAGCCGCTCTGGGCACCGCCGCGCTGGCCGCCTCCCGGAGCAATCAGGAAACTCGACAGCCTCGGCTTCGAAGCACCCATCACCCCGGCCACCGCAGCCTGACCCGCCTTACTTTCGTATCAGATAGTCGGGACGGATCCGCCAGGCGCGGGTGGCGACGTGCAGGTTGAGCCGGATCTCGGGGTCGGCCAGATCGAATCCAGTGATCTGCCGGATGGACTTCAGCCGGTAGCGCAGGGTGCTTCGATGAATGGTCAGGCTCTCGGCCGTACTGTCATAGTTGCCGCCATGGTCCAAGTACTGGGCCAGGGTATGCACCAGGTCCGAGCCGCGGCTGCCATCGTTGCGTAGCAGGGTACCGAGCCATTCGTCGACATAGCCGGCGAGGTCCGGCTCGCCGCCGGTGGTGTCGAGAATGCGGTAGATACCCAGCTGATCAAAGCGGGTGACGCCGTGCGGCTCGATTGAATTGGCCCGAATGTGCAGGGCACGCAGGGCTTCGGCGAAAGAGCGCGGAAGCTGGGCAACGTCCCGGCACGGGCCCCCGATTCCGACTGCGCCGGTCTCGCTGTGCAGGAGCCGGGCCAGGACCGGAAAGAGCACCGCTCCGACAGGCTCCCCGGCGGCCACGGCGACGGTCATGTCCGGACGCCGTGAGACCAGGGCGGCGGTGTGGAGCTCCCAGAGAGCCTTCCGCAAGGCAACGGGTACCGAATCGTCAGCCGCCACGGCTTGCCATTGCACGGCAACCACGTGTTGCGGGGAGGTGAGGTCATATCCGAGTGCCTCTGCCCGCGAAACTGCGGCCGTCTCGTCCATCCCGGCCACGAGTTCGTCTACGAGGTCACGGCCAAGCCTCAATTCGACCTGGGCGAGGTTGCGGCGGTGCGCCAGCTCGACGTGCAGAATCCGCCGGGCGTACTCCAAGGCGAAGACGTCATCGCTGGTCATTGGCCTGTCGGTTTCCAGCATGCAGATTGCACCCAGGACGTCGCCTCCCGGCAGGACCAGTGCCACGAGCCTTCGAGGTTCATGGACGGGGTATCCCGAGGCCAGCCAGAGTTGCGCTGTCCGTGACCGCGCGCCCGGCCCGGGGCGGGCGTAAGGGCGGCCAGGCCCGATGCCGGCCGTAGCACGGATGTGGCCGAACGCGTCCTCGATGCAAATGGGATGTCCCGTCACGTCTGACAGGACGTCTGCCAGCAGGCTCTCGCGGGACGCCGACGGCCCGAGCTCGGCGGTCAGGGTGCGGTCCAAGGCGTTCTGGATCGCAGCGCGCGCTTGAAGCTGCTGGATCGTCGCAGAGAGGGACACGAGGCGCTCGTCGGTGTCTTTCCGGCGGTCTTCGGGGTGGGGCATCTGGACGGCTTTGGTGCCCGGGTGTTCCAGGGTGTTCTTGGCCAGAACGGTCGTCGCTGTCCCCGCCAGGGCCCGGAGCTGTTTCAGCTGCTGAGGACCTGGAGCGTTTCGTGCGGACAGCACCAAACAGCCGTTGAGCCTACCCTCGGGGCCAAAGGTGAACAGCGCGTACCGCCACCCCGGTCCGGAGTGCGGCAACTCCCCGTCCCGGCAAAGGAGGCGGCCGACCTCCTGATCCTGAGTCGTCCCCCCGCGTCCGGGACTCGGTTGCAACTGGCCGTTCACGGCCAGGTAGGAATCCTCCAGGTCACAAAAAGACAGCTTCGAAACCGCCCTCGCGGCTGTGGTCAGGACTTGCACGGCCTTAAATCCATCGAACATCGTGGACCCGCGTCTCCGCTCGAAACTGAGGGGGTCTTGCAGGGGGAGAGATGTCCGTCTAGACCGGTCCGGCTGCCCCCTGTTCTTCGAGGATACGCCTATCGATTGTGGACCTGCTAGGTCCATTTCCGGGAAGTTATTTGGACCCTCGAGGACCATGCCGTCGCTCGGGTCGGAGAGCAGAGTGGAACCTAGAACGCCCCGTGGCAAGCCTTCGGTTCCAACATGGCGGATTCAGGCACGACAGATCTGAAATGCGGCGTCAATCAGGGCGGACGCCGCCGCACGGGACCGGTCGGGCCCCTCATGAACCGGAGTAAATCATCATGGCCAAAGCAGTAGGAATCGATCTCGGAACCACCAACTCGGTGATCGCCGTGTGGGAAGGCGGCGAGGCTCGCGTCATCCCGAACGCGGAAGGAGCCAGGACCACGCCCTCGGTGGTGGCGTACACGGACACCGGCGAACGACTCGTGGGGCAGTTGGCCCGCAGGCAGTCGATCCTCAATCCCAAGGGAACCATCACGTCGGCTAAGCGCTTCATCGGCCGGCGCTATGACGAGATCACGGATGAGGCAAAAGCCGTCAGTTTCGACGTCGTAGCGGACGAGAACGGCCTGGCGCGTTTCAAGGTCCACGAGAAATTGATTGCACCAGAGGAGGTCAGTGCGCTCGTTCTCCGCAAACTCGCGGACGACGCCTCGAAACAGCTGGGCGAAAAGGTGACGGAGGCTGTCATTACCGTTCCCGCGTACTTCAACGACGCGCAGCGCACTGCGACCAAGGATGCGGGCCGGATTGCCGGCCTGGAAGTCCTGCGCATCATCAACGAACCCACCGCGGCGGCCTTGGCCTACGGCATTGACAAACGTGAGCATGAGACGGTGCTGGTGTTCGACCTGGGCGGCGGAACCTTCGACGTGAGCCTGCTGGACGTCGGCGACGGGGTGGTGGAGGTCCGCTCGACCGCGGGCGACTCACACCTCGGTGGCGACGATTTTGACCGCCGTCTGGTCGACTATCTGGCCGATGAATTCCAGAAGGAGACCGGAATCGACCTCCGAACGGACCCCCAGGCGTTGCAGCGCCTGTTCGAGGCGGCCGAGAAGGCCAAGGTTGAGCTCAGTTCTGTCACCCAGACGCAGGTCAATCTTCCCTTTATCACGGCCGACGCGACGGGCCCCAAGCACCTGACCAGCACCATCCGGCGGTCCGTCTTCGAGGACCTCACCCACGACCTCGTCGAGCGCACGATGGGGCCGGTGCAGCAGGCGATGACGGACGCCAAAGTCACCGCCAATGACATCGACGAAGTGATTCTGGTGGGCGGCTCCACCCGCATTCCTGCGGTACAGAACCTCGTGCGGCGGCTGACGGGCGGCAAAGAGCCGAATATGAGCGTCAATCCGGACGAAGTCGTGGCAATCGGCGCGGCGATCCAGGCTGGCGTGCTCAAGGGCGAGGTGTCCGATGTCCTGCTGCTGGACGTCGTACCGCTCTCCCTGGGTGTTGAGACCCGCGGCGGCGTCATGACCAAGATCATCGAACGCAACACGACCATCCCCGCCCGGCGCAGTGAAGTCTTCTCCACAGCGGAGGACAACCAGCCCGCCGTCGACGTGGTGGCCCTGCAGGGCGAGCGTGAACTGGCGGCGGACAACCGGGTGCTGGGACGCTTCCAGCTGGGCGATATCCGTCCGGCACCACGCGGGGAACCGCAGGTGGAGGTCACCTTCGACGTCGACGCCAACGGCATCCTGAACGTCACCGCGCGCGACAAGGACACGGGCAAGGAGCAGGGCATCACCATCAGTGAAGGCTCCAACCTCGACGCCAAGGAAGTCGAGCGCATGATTTCCGAGGCCGAGGCCCACAGGAACGAGGATGTGCAGAACCGCGAGCGGATCGATACCCTCAACGAGCTCGATGCGGTGGCCTACCGCGTTGAGCGGACGGTGAACGAACTCGGTGACGCGGTCCCGGCGCACGACAAGGCCCGGGCGGAACTGCTGATCGGGCAGGCACGCGAAGCGGTCAGCAACCAGGCGGAGGTCTCCGCCGCGAGGGAACTCATCTCCGAACTTCAGCAACTGCAGGCGGCACTCACTGCAGCGGCCTCCTCCACGGCCACGGCCGGGGCGTCCGGCCAGCAGCCCGGAGCGTCCAGCGACGCAGAGGACGAGGACATCGTCGACGCAGATTTTGACCGCGGCTAGGGGGAGCGATGAGCGACGAGACAGCACCGGGGGGTCAGACCCACCAAGGAAGCGAGCAAACGGAGGCTACCGAATCCACCGAACAGGAAACGCAGGCCGCAGCGCAGGCGGATGCCTTGGCTAAAATGGAGGACCAGTGGCGTCGCGCGTTGGCCGACAACGACAACCTGCGAAAGCGCGCCGTCCGGGACGGCACGCAGCAACGGGCCCAGGAGCGCGCCGCGGTCGCCTTGGCATGGTTACCGATCTTGGACAATCTGGAACTGGCCCTGGCCCACGCGCCGGCGGGCGCGGAGGACCCGCTCGTCGAGGGCATAGCCTCCATCCGGAAACAGGCCATCGATACCCTGGCCCGTCAGGGCTACCCCCGCATCGACGCCGAGAACGTCCCCTTCGATCCGCGCGTCCATGAGGTTGTCAGCGTGGTGGAAACTGACGACGTTTCCCCGGGGACCGTGGTGAGCGTGCTGCGTCCTGGCTACGGTGGCCCGGACAACACTCTCCGGCCAGCCGCCGTTGTGGTGAGCCGGGCGGTGACCCCGGACCGTGGCTAAGGATCACTATTCAGTTCTCGGCGTCCCGCGCACAGCGAAGGCCGACGAAATCCAGCGCGCCTACCGCAAACTGGCAAGAAAATACCATCCGGACGTCAACCGCGAGCCGGATGCCGCCGACAAGTTCAAGGAGATCGGCGAGGCCTACGACACCTTGTCGGATCCCGAGACCAGGGCGCGCTATGACCGTTTCGGCGCCGACTACCGGCAGTACGCCGGCAGCGGCGCCGGCCCGGGGGGCGGCGGCGGGCGTTGGGGTTCCGGCGGCCCGCGGCCCGGCCCGCGCCCGGGACGCGGCGGGTACGGCAACGCCGACGTCGATATGGGAGGCGACGTCGATTGGGAGGATCTGCTCGGTGGCTGGTTCCGGCAACAGGCAGGGGGTCCGGCCCAGGGGGCGGACCACGAAGCCGAGCTATGGCTGACCCTCGAGGAAGCTGTCCGTGGCGGAAAGCGCAGCGTCAGGCTGGCTCAGCCGGACGGGGAGACCCGCAATTATGACGTCGACGTGCCCCCCGGTGTGCTGGATGGGCAGCGTATCCGTCTGGCCGGGGAAGGCGCGCCGGGCCGCGAAGGGGGCCCACCGGGCGACCTCTTACTGACCGTGCGGATCCAGCCCGACTCCAGGTACCGGCTAAAGGGCCGGGACATCTACTTCGACCTTCCGGTGACGCCCTCGGAGGCCGCACTCGGGGCCAAGATCAAGACCCAGGCGCCAGCCGGGACGGTGACGATCACCGTGCCTGAAGGCTCCTCCAGCGGCCGCAGGCTGCGGCTGCGAGGGCAGGGCATGCCCAACCCGCGGGGATTACCGGGGAACCTGTATGCGGAGATCAAGATCATGGTGCCCCCGAGCCTAAGCAAGGAGGAGCGCAAGCTGTACGAGAAACTCGCCAGCGTCTCCGGCTTCAATCCGAGGGAGGAGCGATGAGCGAAGTGTATGCGCTCGCCTACCCGTGGCGCCTGAATCTTGAGGCGGTGGCGAGCAGCAGCGGTGTCCACCCCGACGTCGTCAGGCGGTTTGTGGAGCTGGATTTGCTCCGGCCGCTGGGCGGCGACGCTCCGGGCGGACCCTGGTTCAGCCCGCGGGCCCCGGAACTGATCGCACGCGTCCTGCGGCTGCATTCCGAGCTGGCACTGAACTATGCGGCAATCCCGCTGGTACTGGACCTGCTGGCGCGGGTGGACACGCTCGAACGACGTTTGGTTGAAATCACGCAAGTGGAAAGGACTGCTTCGCGATGAATATGGAGAGTTTGACGCAGAAGTCGCAGGAGGCCTTGGCAGAGGCCCAGCGGATCGCCCAGCGACACGGGCATACCGAGACCGACGGCGAACATCTGCTGGCGGCCCTGCTGGAGCAGGAAGGGGGCCTCGTTCCGCGGCTGCTCGTGAGCATGCAGGTTGACGTCAACGAGCTGAAGAGGGCGGTCGAGGCCGAGCTGCGGCGCAAGCCGAAGGTCACCGGCCCGGGGGCAGCGCCAGGGCAGGTGTACGTGAGCCGCAGGCTCGGCACACTCCTCGATGCCGCGGAACGTGAAGCCAAACGGCTCAAGGACGAGTACGTCTCGGTGGAACACCTGCTGGTCGCGCTGGCCGAGGAAGGCCGGTCCACGGCGGCCGGCAGGGTGCTGGCCGAGCACGGCGTCACCCGCGAGGCGTTCCTCTCGGTCCTGACCCAGGTCAGGGGAAACCAGCGCGTGACCTCCGCGACTCCGGAACAAACCTACGAGGCGCTGGAGAAATACGGCCGCGACCTCGTGGCGGACGCCCGCATCGGCAAATTGGATCCGGTCATTGGCCGCGACGCCGAGATCCGGAGGGTCGTGCAGATCCTTTCCCGCAAGACCAAGAACAACCCGGTCCTGATCGGCGAGCCGGGGGTCGGCAAGACCGCCATCGTGGAAGGCCTGGCCCAACGGATCGTCCGCCAGGACGTGCCGGAAGGGCTGAAGAACAAGACCATCTTCTCGCTCGACCTCAGCTCGCTGGTGGCGGGCGCAAAATACCGCGGCGAGTTTGAGGAGCGGCTGAAGGCGGTGCTTGCCGAGGTCCTGGCGGCGGAGGGCAGGATCCTGCTTTTCGTCGACGAGCTGCACACCGTCGTCGGCGCCGGGGCGAGCGAAGGGTCGATGGACGCCGGGAACATGCTCAAGCCCATGCTCGCCCGGGGCGAGCTCCACATGATCGGGGCGACCACGCTCGACGAATACCGCAAGCACATTGAATCGGACGCGGCCCTGGAACGCCGTTTCCAGCCGGTCATGGTTGAGGAACCCGACGTCGAGGACGCCATTTCCATTCTCCGCGGGCTGCGGGAGAGGCTCGAGGTCTTCCACGGTGTGCGGATCCAGGACAGCGCCCTGGTGGCCGCGGCCACCATGTCCCACCGGTACATCACCGACCGGTTCCTGCCCGACAAGGCGATTGACCTCGTCGATGAAGCCTGCGCCCGGCTGCGGACCGAAATCGATTCGATGCCCGCGGAGCTCGATGAGCTCACCCGCAGGGTCACCCGGCTCGAGATCGAAGAAGCGGCGCTGTCCAAGGAGACCGACCCGGCCAGCAAGACCCGGCTGGAGGAACTGCGCCGGGAGCTGGCGGACCTGCGGGCGGAAGCCGATGCGAAGCGGGCCCAGTGGGAGGCCGAGCGCCAGGCGATCCACAAACTGCAGGAAATCCGCAGTGAACTGGAGAAGCTGCGGCAGGAAGCCGAGGAGGCGGAGCGGAACTACGACCTCAACCGGGCGGCGGAACTGCGCTACGGACGGATCGCCGACCTGGAACGTCGGCTGGTCGCCGAGGAGGAACGGCTGACTGCCAAACAGGGCGAAAAACGGCTGCTCCGCGAGGTCGTGACGGAGGAGGAGATCGCCGACATCGTGGCGTCCTGGACAGGCATACCCGTCGCACGGCTGAAGCAGGGCGAACGCGAAAAGGTCCTGCACTTGGACGAGATCCTGCGCGCGCGCGTCATCGGCCAGGACGAAGCAATCCAGGCGGTCACGGACGCGATCATCCGCGCCCGCTCCGGCATCCGCGACCCGCGCCGGCCGATCGGCTCCTTCATCTTCCTGGGGCCTACCGGCGTCGGCAAAACCGAGCTCGCGAAGGCCCTGGCCGCGGCCCTGTTCGACAGCGAGAACGCGATGATCCGGCTGGACATGAGCGAATACCAGGAGCGCCATACCGTCAGCCGCCTGCTGGGAGCACCTCCCGGCTACATCGGCTACGAAGAGGGCGGGCAACTGACGGAAGCCGTACGCCGCAAGCCCTACTCCGTGGTGCTTTTTGACGAGGTGGAAAAGGCCCACCCCGACATCTTCAACACCCTGTTGCAGGTCCTCGACGACGGGCGGATTACGGACTCGCAAGGCCGGACCGTTGATTTCCGCAACACCGTAATCATCATGACCTCCAATATCGGTTCCCACTATCTCCTTGAGGGTTCCACCGAGGGCGGAACGATCACCGAGCAGGCACGGGCCCTGGTGATGGGCGATCTCCGCTCGCACTTCCGCCCCGAGTTCCTCAACCGCGTCGACGACATCGTGCTGTTCACGCCGCTTGGCCTGGAGCAAATCGAACGGATCGTGGATCTGCAGTTCGAGCAACTGCGGCAGCGGCTGGCCGAGCAGCAGATCGAGCTGAACCTGACCGAGGAGGCGCGCCTGCTGATTGCCGAACGCGGCTTCGATCCGATCTACGGAGCCCGCCCCTTGCGCCGCTATATCTCCCGGGTAGTCGAAACGGAAGTCGGCAGGGCCCTGCTGCGCGGCAGCATCGCCGAAGGAGGAGTCGTGACGGTAACAGCAGTCGACGGTGAACTCGTCGTGGACTACACCAGCAGGCAGATGGAGGAGGCCGGAGCCGCATGAACAAGGCCATCATCAAATGCCCCCACTGCGGCAAGGCAAACCGCGTCCCGGCGGCAGCCGAGGGCAGGCCCCGCTGCGGGAACTGCCACCGCGAACTGCCCTGGGTGGTTGAAGCCGGGGACGACGATTTCGCCGAGATCGCGGAGCGTTCCAGCGTGCCGGTGCTTGTCGACTTCTGGGCGGTGTGGTGCGGGCCGTGCCGGATGGTCAGCCCGGTGCTGGATCAGTTGGCCCACGAGCGGGCGGGAGAGGTGAAACTCGTGAAGGTGGACGTGGACAAGGCGCCGCAGCTCTCCGCACGCTTCGGAATCCAGGCCGTGCCCACGCTGATGGTCATGGTCGACGGAAAGGTCATTGCCCGGCAGGCCGGCGCAGCTCCTGCCCCGGTGCTGACGACCTGGTTACAGGATGCGCTCACTTCGGGGAAGTCCGGTGCCCCGTCCGAACCAGCAGAGGAGCCGTCATGATCCCTGGAGCAGTCGATCCGCACGTCGTTCGGATTCGTCCCGTCACCCCTCGAACACCGGAGGGATGCGAGGAGTGCCTCGCCTTGGGTACCCCCTGGGTTCATCTGCGCCTGTGCCTGACCTGCGGCCATGTCGGCTGCTGCGATGCGTCGCCCATGCGGCATGCCCGGGCGCATGCGTCCGAGTCGCACCCGATCATTCGTTCCTGGGAGCCCGGTGAAAATTGGCGCTGGTGTTACCCCCATGAGACTTTCGTCTAGCTCGCGGTCGAACAGAATGCGCTAATGGAACCAGTCACGCCGGGTGCGAAGCTGACCGAGACGCCGGATATTTCCGGCGCCTACCCGCGGCTCGGCCCTGCCCAAACCGATCTCCTGCAGCGTGCCGGGACCACTCGGCCCACTACTGCCGGCGAGGTCCTGGTACCGGAGGGCAGCCTGAGCCAGAATCTTTTCGTCGTACTGGAGGGCACGGTGGCGGTCGCCGAAGGGGTCCCCGCCGCCGAGGCCGGACAGCATGTCGAGCTGACCCCCGATATCCGGATCCTCGAGGTCCACGGCCCGGGACGGTTTCTGGGGGAATTGGGCCTCGTGGAGGACCAGCCGGCCTTTGTCAGCACGGTGGTGGCCGAGGCGGGAACGGTGCTGCAGATCGGCGGTGAAGAAGTCCGGCGTGCGGTGCTGACGGACCCCGCGGTGGGCGAGACGATCCTGCGGGCCTATCTCCAGCGCCGCATCCTGCTGATCAGCAAGGGCGCGGGGATGCGCATCGTCGGATCCCGGTTCAGCCGCGACACCGTGCGCATCCTGGAATTCGCCGCTGCCAACCGTTTGCCCCATCGTCTGGTGGATCTGGAGGAGGACGAGCAGGCGCAGGCGATCCTGGACCGGCTTGGCATTGGCCGAAGCGAGCTGCCCGCCGTCGTACTCCGGTCCCAGGAGGTGCTGCGCAACCCTAGCAACGCCGAGCTGGCTGCCGCCGTTGGCTTGCGCACCGTGAAAGAGCTTTCGGCGGCGTGGGATCTGATGGTGATCGGGGGCGGTCCGGCTGGACTCGCCGCCTCCGTCTACGGCTCCTCTGACGGGCTCTCCGTCGTCCTGAAGGAGGCCTTCTCGGTTGGCGGCCAGGCAAGCACCTCGCCCCGCATCGAGAACTATCTCGGTTTTCCCGCCGGAATCTCTGGTGGGGAGCTCGCCGAACGGGCGGCCCTGCAGGCCCGCAAGTTCGGGGTCCAGTTCAACGTCGCTTGCCAGGCACGTTCCATCGAGTGGGTGGATGGCGAGTTCCACGCCGAGTTCGACGAGGGGAGCGCGGCCGCCTCGCGTGCTGTGCTGCTGGCAACCGGGGTGCGTTACCGTCGCTTGCCTGTGCCCAGGCTGGAGGAATTTGAGGGGATCTGCGTTTTCTACGCGGCCACCATCCATGAGGCGACGATTTGCGCGACCCAGCCGGTCGCCGTCGTCGGCGGCGGCAACTCCGCGGGACAGGCGGCACTTTTCCTGGCGGGAATGGGCGCCCAAGTACGACTGATCGTGCGCGGCGCGGACCTCAACGCCGACATGTCGCGCTATCTGGTGGAGCAGATCGAACAGCACCCGGGTATTGAGGTGCTGCTGCAGGCCAACATCGTCGGCCTCGACGGTGAAGACGCCGGCCCGCTGGAACGCATCGTCGTCAACATAGGACCCGACGGGGAAGAGCGGACGCTGGAAGCCCGCTACGTCTTCATTTTCATCGGCGCGACACCGCACACCGAATGGCTACAGGGCGTGATCACCCTGGATGAGCACGGCTTTGTTCTCACCGGGGCCGACTTGACGGAACTGACGCCGGAGTGGGAGCACCTGGGCCGCCGCAGACTGCCGCTGGAAACCAGCATCCCCGGAATGTTCGCGGCCGGCGATGTCCGGCACGGATCCGTAAAACGCGTTACAGCGGCCACGGGGGAAGGGGCCATGACCGTTGCAATGGTGCACGAGCACCTTCGGCGCCTGCGCGAGGGCTCACCGTCCGGCCGCTAGGGCCCGGAAGGCGGCATCATGGAAGGCACAACCGGCTTCTCGCCGACAACCGCGATCGTCACTGGTTCAGACTCGGGCATCGGCCGGGCCGCCGCGGTGGCGCTGGCGAAGGCCGGACTGGACGTCGGAATCACCTGGCATACGGATCAGCAGGGTGCCGAGCAAACGGCCGAAGAGGTCCGTAGCCTCGGCCGCAAGGCCGCAGTACGGCAGCTGGACACCAGCGAGCTCCGGGGCTGCGGAGCCGTCATCGATGCACTCGCCGAGGAGCTGGGCGGGGTGGACGTCTTCGTCAACAATGCGGGCGCCGGCGACGGCGTAAAGTTCCTGGATCTTGACGTCGACACCTGGATGCGGACGCTGGACACCAACCTCAACGGGGCGTTCGTCTGCATCCAGGCCGCCGCGCGCCGCATGGTCAGGGCTCGCCGCGGAGGCCGCATCATCGCGGTCACCAGCGTCCACGAGTTCGCGCCACGGGTGGGTGCTGCCGCCTATGACGCTTACAAGCACGTGCTGGGCGGCCTGATCAAGACCGTGGCTTTGGAGCTTGCCGAGTCTGGCATCACGGCTAACAGCGTGGCCCCGGGCGAGATCGCCACTCCCATGACCGGCCAGACGGACCAGGACCCGACGACGACGGATCGGCCGGGGGTTCCCTTGGGCCGGCCCGGCGATGCCCGGGAGGTGGCCGCGGTCATCGCCTTTCTGGCCTCCCCGGCATCGAGTTACGTCACCGGCGCTTCCTGGGCGGTGGACGGCGGCATGCTGCAGATGGGCCCGCAGGCAGGTTCGCACATCACCAGCGACGACTGGCGGCGGGGCTGACCCCCGCCGACCGCCGGATCAGGCCCTGGCGTCGGCGGCGCCCCCGGCCGGGACGGGGCGGCGCTGGTCGAAGACAGCGGCCCCGCCTTCCTGCTCGGCCTGGTTCAGTAACTTGCTCGTTTCTCGCCGGCGGCAGGCACAATGAATTCGGCGGCGAGGTTCTCGGAGCCGCGGGCCAGCAGCGCCACATCGGCTCCCACCAGCACGAACGACGCGCCCGCGGCAAGGTAGGCGCGGGCAGTGCCTCCGTTGAAGGCATTCACCCCGGCAGGCTTGCCCGCCTTCTTCGCGGCGGCGAGGCAATGTCCGACGCCGGCACGCACCTGTGGATGTTCCTGCTGTCCCAGCAGCCCCATGGAGGCGGCGAGGTCTGAGGGGCCCAGGAAGATGGCGTCCACGCCGTCCACCGCGAGGATGTCCGCCACGGCCTCGACGGCCGCCGCGGATTCGATCTGGACGGTCACGCTGATGGTGTCGCCGGCGCGGGCGAGGTAGTCCGGGATGCGGTTCCAGCGCGCCGAACGGGCCAGCGCGGAGCCGACGCCCCGCACCCCGTGGGGCGGATACCGCGTGGCCGCCACGGCGGCCTCGGCCTCCGCCGCGGAGTTCACCATGGGGACCAGGAGGTTCTGGACGCCGAGGTCCAGGTACTGCTTGAAGACCACGGCGTCATTCACCGGCGGCCGGACCAGAACGTGGCCGGGGTAGCCGTGCACGGCCTGCAGTTGGGCGAGGATGGATTCGAGTCCGTTGGGGCTGTGTTCGGCGTCGATGAGGAGCCAGTCCAGGCCGGCGCCGGCGCAGATTTCGGCCACCAGCGGACTTCCGGAACACACCCACATTCCGGCGAGCGGCCGGTCGGCGGCGGCCAGGGCGTCGCGAAAGGTGGGCTCCGGATCTATTCGAAGCGGCATGTGACGGCTCCTAACGGTCCAAAGTCGGCGTGGACCGTGTCCCCTTGATATACCCACAGCGGACGGGTGAAGGAGCCGGCAAGAATGATGTCGCCTGCTTTCATGCCGTCGCCGTGGGCGGCGATCTTGTTCGCGAGCCAGTGCACGCCGGCGGCCGGGTGGTCCAGGACGCCGGCAGCCACCCCCGTCTCCTCCACGGTCTGGTTCTTGTACAGGATCGCGGAGACCCAGCGCAGGTCGACGGCGTCCGGGCGGACAGGCTTTCCGCCCACCACCATGGCGCCCATCGCGGCGTTGTCCGCGATGGTGTCCACGATGGTCCGGCCCTCCATCTCGATCCTGGAGTCCAGGATCTCGAGGGCCGGAACCACATAGTCGGTGGCGTTCAGCACGTCAAAGATGGTGCAGCCGGGGCCGCTCAGGTCCTGCTTCAGCACGAAGGCCAGTTCGACTTCCACCCGCGGGTGGGTGTACTGCTCCCAACGCACCGCACAGCCGGTCTCCAGCACCATGTCATCGAAGACGGCGCCGTAATCCGGTTCAGTGATGCCGGTCGCGGCCTGCATCGCCCTGGACGTCAGGCCGATCTTGCGGCCCACCAGCTTCCGCCCGGCCTCCTCGTTCCTGCGGCGCCACAGTTGCTGCACGGCGTAGGAGTCCTCCACGGTCATGTCCGGGTAGCGGGCACTCAGGCGCGGGACGGGAGTCCGGCTGCGGCCGGCCTCCAGCAGTTCGTCCGCGATGGCCTCGATCGTCTGGGCATCCAGCATGGCTACAGCTGCGCCCCCAGCTTGAACCCTACTGTCGTCTGTTCTGCTGTTTTGTCTCCCGCGGCGCCCTCTCCCGCGGCGCTTTCGGCAGCTTTGCGGGTGTAGGAGAAACCGTCCGCGCCCACGGTGACGGCCATCTCGCTCTTCTCCTCGCGCTCGATGACGGGCTGCGGGTTGCCGTCCAGGTCCAGGACCAGGGAAGCCTCGGTGTACCAGGAGGGGACTACGGGGTTGCCCCACCAGTCGCGGCGCTGGTTGTCGTGGACGTCCCAGGTGATGGTGGGGTTGTCCGGGTCGCCGGTGTAGTAGTCCTGGGTGTAGATCTCGATGCGGTGGCCGTCCGGGTCCAGGATGTACAGGTAGAACGCGTTGGAGACGCCGTGCCGGCCGGGGCCGCGCTCGATCCGGTCGGAGATCCGCAGCGCGCCCATCTTGTCGCAGATCTGGATGATGTTGTGCTTTTCGTGCGTGGCGAAGGCGACATGGTGCATGCGGGGGCCGTTGCCGCCGGTGAGGGCTGTGTCGTGGACGGTCTGCTTGCGGTGCATCCACGCGGCGTACGTGACGCCGTCGGAATCCTTGATGTCCTCGGACACCCGGAAGCCGAGGTCCTCGAGGTAGGCGCGGCCGCGGGGGACGTCGGGGGTGACCTGGTTGAAGTGGTCCAGCCGGACCAGTTCGCCGGCGGAGTACAGGTCATAGCGCTGGGTCAGGCGTTCCACGTGCTCCGTCTCGAAGAAGAACTCGTACGGGAAGCCCAGCGGATCCTCGACCCGGACAGCGTCGCCGATGCCCTTGGTGAAGCCGTCCTTGCGGCGTTCGGTGCGGCAGCCCAGTTCCTTGTAGTAGGCCTCGGCGGC
>JAODMV010000255.1 GCA_025464875.1 Arthrobacter sp.
GACGGTGCCGGCGGGGACGGTGCCTGTAGGGGCGGTACCGGCAGGGTCGAGGCCGGCGAGGACGGTGGACAATGCGTCGCCGAAGCCTTCCGCGCCGGCTGCTGTTCCTGCCTTGGTGGCGGCGGCCGCGCCCGCGGGTGCGGCCGTGACGGCCAGCGGCGCGCTCATGCGGCACGTCCGGTGGCGAGGGAGGCCTGAAGCGTCGAGAGCAGGTCCGGCCTCGCTGCGGTGGCTGTTGTTGTGGCGGGCACGGTGGGGGCGTCCGGGATGATCCGGGCGATCTTGTCGAACACGGCGCCGGCCGGGATGGCATCGATCCGGACGCTCTGGCCCGGGGCCGGTGCGTGGATGTACTGGTTGTTACCCATGTAGATGCCGACGTGCTCGACGTTGCGCATGAAGAGCAGGTCGCCTGGTTTCGCTGCAGCGATGTTGGGTACGGCGGTTCCGGTCTTGATCTGGTCGTAGGTCACCCGGGGCACGTCGATGCCAAGATCCTTGTAGACGCGCTGGACAAGTCCGGAGCAGTCCAAGCCTGTCTTCGGGTCGGTGCCGCCCCAGACATACGGAACCCCGAGGTACTTGCGGGCCCCGTCGGCGATGGCCTGCCCGCTCGCATTGCCCGGCACCGCCGGCCCGAGCAGCGAGGCCGTAGGCGCGCCGGCAGGTGCGCCGGCAGGTGCGCCGGCAGCCGTAAGGGCCTGCGCGAACGCCTCCGAGGTCTTTGCCGTCGCCGTAGTGGACGACGCCGCGGAGGCAGCGGCGGGTGCCCGGCCGGCGTTTAGCTGGGTCAGGGTGGCCTGGATCTGGCTGATCGTGCTGATCGCGTCGCTCATGCTCATTGGGCGACGCTCTCTCTTTGCCGGTGCCATGAACTTGAGGCGATTTCGTCCAGGACCAGCTGTTCGGTGCGCAGGTCCTCGACGGCGAGCTCGGCGGCGTGCTTGCCTTCGAGCTTCTCCAGCCCGGTGGTGCGGGCACGGGCGGCCCGGAAGTCTTCCTGGGCCTGGACGGTGTCGGCCTCGGCGACGGCGGTCAGCGCGGCCAGGTCAGCGAGCATGCTGCGGGAGCTGGCCCGGGCGATGGCGGCCATGCGCAGGGCGTTCGCGTCGACCACCGCCGTCGGGGTGCCGTCGAGCCCCTGAAGTGTCGCGTCCTGCCGGTCGCGGATTGCTCCCGCGCGGCGGTTCGCGGCGGACAGGGCCGTGGCGGCCTGGTTTTCTTCAAGGCGCCGCAGTCCGAGCAGCCCTGCGAGGGGGAAATTCCGTGCCATTTATGCGCCTCCGAGAGCACTGGTGAGTTGTTCCAAAGAGTTCCATGCGTGGATTTCCGGGGTCTGGTCATCCATCCGCTGCTGCAGGAACGCGTTGATCGCGGCCTCGTGGGCGAGGGCGGCGTCCACGAGCGGGTTCGTGCCGGTCTTGTACGCGCCCACGTCGATCAGGTCCTGGGCGTTGCGGCGGGCCGCGAGGACTTTGCGGAGCTGGGCCGCCAGCGCCGTGCGGCGGGCCGGGTTGACCTTGGACGCGACGCGGGAGATGGACCCGAGGGCGTCAACGGAGGGAAAGTGCCCGGAGACGGCAAGCTTGCGGTCCAGCACGACGTGGCCGTCCAGGATCGAGCGGGCTGCGTCGGCGATCGGCTCGTTGTGGTCGTCGCCGTCGACCAGGACGGTGTACAGCCCGGTGACGGATCCTCTCTCTCCGGTTCCTGCGCGCTCAAGCAGTTGGGCGAGCACCGAGAAGGTGGAGGGCGGATACCCGCGGGTGGCCGGGGGTTCGCCCACCGAGAGCCCGATCTCGCGCTGGGCCATGGCCACGCGGGTCAGGGAGTCCATCATGAGGACGACATCGGCGCCGCGGTCACGAAACGATTCGGCGATCCGGGTTGCGGTGAAGGCGGCGCGCATGCGCATCATCGCCGGCTCGTCCGAGGTGGATACCACCACGATCGAGCGGGCGAGCCCTTCGGGGCCGAGGTCGTCTTCAAGGAATTCGCGGACTTCACGCCCACGCTCCCCCACCAGGGCGATCACGGACACTTCGGCGTTGGTGCCGCGGGCGATCATGGACAGCAGCGAGGACTTTCCCACGCCGGACCCGGCAAAAAGGCCCATGCGCTGTCCCCGGCCCAGGGTGGTCAGGGTGTCCAGGACGCGGACGCCGGTCTGGAGCGGAGTGTCGATCCGGGCACGTTCCATCGCTGAGGGGGTGTCGTTGTGGACCGGGACCATGCCGTCGCGGACGAGCGGGCCTTTGCCGTCGATCGGACGGCCGAGACCGTCCAGGACGCGGCCGAACAGTCCGGTGCCGGTCGGGACCAGCAGCGGGATGCCGCGGGTGCGTGCCGGTGAGCCGGCGCTGATGCCGGTCATTCGTCCAAGCGGCATGCACCGGGCGCCGGTACGGGTCGTGGCTACCACCTCGGCGTCCACTTTCGGGTTCTCGCCGAGGGTGACCAGATCCCCGATCGAGACCTCGAGGCCTTCGAGTTCGGCGCCGAGGCCGACGACCGAGGAGACGCTGCCGACCCGTTCGGGGCCGGCTGCCTTCAGTGCGGTGGCGAACCGCTCCGGGCGCGGCCGCCAGGCGGTGCTGGTCACTGCTCCTCCCCGAGCAGTGCCCTGCGGGCACGCTCCAGGGCGGACGCGATCCTGGCGTCCAGGTACCCGGTTTCGAACTCGGTGAACGCATCCCCCCTGTTGACGGAGGGGTCCTCGACGAACACGACGCCGGCCGCCGCCTTTTCGGCTTCGTTCAGCACGGACAGGTCGGCCGGGTGCATCCGGACGGTGCGCGTCCCGGCACTGTGCGTCCCCGCGGCGGCACGGGTGAGGGCGGCCCGCGCCGAGGCGTCGTGGTCGGCCAGTTCCCGGCCCAGGATCGCTTCGGCCAGGTCCAGGGCGGCGGCGGCCAGGGTGTCCTGGGAGTCGGCCAGGACCGGCACGACGGCAGCGTCCAGGGCCGCCGCGGCGGCGGCGAGGGCCGCCAGGGCCCGATCGGTGCGGGCGAGGGCATGGGTCAGCACGGCGGCGTGTTCGGCTTCCATCTCGGCCCGGCGCGCTTCCGCTTCGGCGGCGGCCTTACGGACACCCGCGGTGTACCCGGCGCTGTGCCCCTGGGCGTGGGCGATTCGCTCCGCGGCGGCGTCGCTGTCCTTTTTCAGAGGCGGGAAGATCGCCCGCGCGAAGGGAATCTCAGTAGATGATGTCATCGTCTTCGTTCCTGCGGACCACGATGTTGCCGGCGGCTTCCATTTCGCGAATCTGGCGGACGATGTCGGCACGGGCTTCCTCGACGGCGGACGAACGGACCGCGCCGACGGCTGCGATCTCGTCGTCCAGGATGTCCCGGTTGCGTTCGGACACGTTGGCGCGGACCACGTCCACGACGGTTTCGGAGGCGCCCTTCATGGCCAGGGCCAGGACTGCCGCATCGACGCCGCGGAGCACCAGCTGCACGTCACGGGGTTCGAGCTTGACCAGGTCCGCGAAGGTGAGCATCCGGGAGCGGATCTCCTCTGCCAGGTCCGGGTCGCGCTCGTCGAGGGAATCGAGCAGTGCACGTTCGGTGGCGGCGTCGGATCGGTTGATGATGTCCACCAGCGGCTGGACGCCGCCGACCACCTCCGATTGTTCCTTCCCGGACATGACGGTCCCGGCGCGGGCCTTGAGGATCTCCGCAACAATGCCGACCGCTTCCGGGGTGGAGGAGCCCATCACGGCGATCGCCTGCGCGACATCGGTGCGGATGCCGTCGGCCATCAGGGTCATAACAGCGGACGCCTGGCGGGAGCGGAGGTGCGCAAGCACGAGGGCGATGGTGGCCGGCATTTCACCGTCGAGCAAGGCCGCGACCTGCCCGGGTTCGGCATCATCGAGGAATTCGAACGATTTCCCGGCCAGGGAGGACTCGAGCCTGTTCATGAGACCCGCGGCCCGGGCGGAGCCGAAGGACGCTTCCAGCAGCTCGTTGGCGAAGTCCTTGCCACCGCGGGCGCCGGTGCGGCCGGTCACGGCGATGTCGTAGAACTCGCCCATGACCTCATCGGCGACGTCGGGGTCGACCCGGCGCATCTTGACAATTTCGGCGGCCACCTCCGATGCCTCCGCCTCGCTGAGCTGGGCCAGGACGGCTGCGGCCGTTTCCTTACTGAGCTGCATGAGGACAACGGCGACCTTCTGGCTGCCGCTCAGGGCTTCAAGGGTCTTCATACAGACTGCTTCTTATCCATCAGCCCGCGCAGGTAGGCAGCAGTCTTGTCCGGGTTGTCCGCCGCGACGGCTTCGATCTGGGCACGCTTCTGGGCGGCGTCGGTGTGCTCTTCGACGAGGGGCGGGATCTCCATTGACACCGGCACCACGGGTGCGGGCACGGCAGTAATCGCCGTGGTGGAGGAGCCAAGGTCCATCGGCAGCACCGGCTCGATCCGTTCGCCCAGGTCCACAAGCTCGCGCTTTTGGCGGCGGTTCTTGCGGGCGTACAGGAACAGGGCGAGCAGGATGGCCAGGAGGACGGACAGGACCGCGATGACGGTCCACCAGAAGGCCGCTGCCGCCTTGGCGTCTTCTTCCGCTTTCGCCGCGGCGAGGGCGTCCTGGGCGGCCTGGGCGCCGGCGGTGCTGAAGGCGACGGTTTCGACGGTGACGAGGTCCCCGCGTGCTGCGTTGATGCCGGCTGCCGCCGAGACGAGGTTCATAATCTGGGCCCGGTCGGCGCCCGCGGTGGCATTCACGGCCACGGAGACGGTCTGGCGCTTCAGGAGACCGGCAGGTATGGAGGTGGTCTGGGTGGACTTGTTGACCGCGTTGTTCTTGGTCTCCTTGTCCTGGGTGAAGGTTCCGTTGCCGGCAGCTCCTCCGGGGACGGCGATATTGTCCGGGCCGAGGACGCCGGCGGCGCCGCCGCCGGTCCCGGTGTAGGACTGCGCGTCGGAGGATTCGGACAGTGCGAGAGCCTGTTCCGGGGCGGTGAACGTCTCGTCGACCTTTGTGCCGGACTGGGCGTCCATGTCCGCGGCGACCGCGACGGTGGCGTTCCCCGGGCCCAGGACGCGGTCAAGCATGGCCTGGACGTTGCCGGAAACGTTCTTCTCGTAATCGCTCGCCTGCTTGGTGGCGGAGCCGGCCAGGCCCGTACCGACGGCCGAAAGGGTGTTCCCGGCGGAGTCGACGACGGCGACGTTGGCGGGCTTGAGCCCGTCGATGGAGGCGGAGGTCAGGTGCACGATCGCCTGGACCTGGTCAGCGCTCAGCGTCGTGCCCGGCTTCGTCTCGATGAAGACAGAGGCGGTCGGGTCCGCCTTCGTGGCGGTGAAGACGGTGTCCTTCGGGATGGCCAGCTTGACCGTGGCGAGCTTGACGCCGTTCATGGCCGACACGGTGCTGCCCAACTCGCCTTCCATGGCGCGCTGGTAGGTGACGTTCTGCTGGAACTCCGAGGACGTGACGCCCATGTTGTCGAGAAGCGAATACCCGGAAGTGGACTTGTCCGAGGGCAAGCCCGCCGCGGCGGCCTGGAGCCGTTCGGCGTAAACCTTGTCCTCGGGAACCATGATGGTGGCGCCGCCGTCGGTGAGCTCGTAGCTGACGCCGTCGGCCTTGAGCATGTCCGTGACCTTGGAGGCATCCGTGGCCTGCAACCCGGAGAACAGCGGAGACATGGTCGGCTTGCCCATCCAGGCGCCGAGGGCGACAGCCCCGAGGATCAGCCCGGCGGCCCCGAGGAGCGCGATGGTCTTCTGCGCGGTGGTGAACCCGCCGGTGTAAGTTTTGACGCGGGTCATCACCGCGGTCAGCTGCGGGGGCATCAGGCCTGCATCCGCATGATCTCGTTGAAGCCGTCAATGCCCTTGTTGCGGACTGCGGCGACGAGCTCCAGGGTCACTTGGGCACGGCTCGAGGCCAGCGTGGCGGCGTGGATGTCGCTGAGGTCACCGGTGACGGCCTGGACGGCGAGGGACTTCGAGGTGGACTGCAGGGACTGCAGATTATCCACGGCGCCGGTGAGGCTGCCCGCGAAAGAGGCCCCATCGGTGCCTTCCGGAGCCTTCACGGAGGCCAGGTACCCGGTGCCGGTGACGCCCGTAACGGGGGCGATGGCGGGGATGGTCATCAGGACTTTCCAATCTGGAGTGCTGCTTCGTAGGTGGCTTTGGCCCGGTCTACGACGCCGGCGTTGGCCTGGTAGCCGCGTTGGGCCATGATGAGGCTGCCCATTTGGGCGCCCATGTCGATGTCGGGCATCCGGACGTAGCCCTCGGCGTCTGCCAGCGGGTTGGCCGGGTCGTGGACCAGGCGGCCTTCCGCGTCACCGTAGACCGCCCCGGCAACGTAGACACCGGAATTGCCGGCGCCTTCGACGGCCTGGACGTAGCGGGCCTGGAAGGCAGGGCCGTCGGTGGGCTTGGCGGTGTTGATGTTGGCCATGTTGTCTGCGGCGGCGTCCAGCCATTTGCGGTGGACGGTCAGGGCGGATCCGGCGATGCCGATAGCGTCAAAAGTCATCAGTTAGTCCTCATGGCCGTGCGCACCGAGTTGAACTGTCCGCCGGCGGCCTGGGAGGCGAACTGGAAGCGGAGCACGGTGTCGATGTTGGAGAGCGTCTCCGTGTCGAGGTTGACGTTGTTGCCGTTGAGCCGGGTGGGTTCCAGCGAGGTGGCGGTCTGGGCGGAGACGCGTCCGTCGCCGGCGGCTACCGACTTGGCCAGGGCGTCCTCGAAGGAGACGCGCTTGGCGTGGTAGTTGGGGGTGTTGACGTTTGCGATGTTGTTCGCAATGGTCCGCTGGCGCAACGCCAGTCCGTCAAGGGCGCTGGAAAGCGCAACGGAGCTCACAGAGTCAAACACGACGGCCTGCCTTAGGCGTAGATGAGAAAAGGCCGATCCGTGGCCGTGCAACGAGCAATCCTTGCTCAC
>JAODMV010000226.1 GCA_025464875.1 Arthrobacter sp.
CCGGCTTTGCCCAGCTGGATGAGGCAATGCTGCCGGTGCTCGCCGGCCAGCTGCCGGGACGCGGCGGAACACGCCATCGAGCAGAGCGGGGCGGAGCTCGTGGGCCGGAACAACTGGGTCGCGGGCGAGGCCTTCTACCAGTTGGGCGAAATCCGCCGGCTGCGCGGGGACAACGACGGTGCCGAGAAAGCCTATGCACGGGCGCGCGAGCTGGGGACCGAGCCGCAGCCCGTCGAGTCACTGCTCCAGCAGGCGGCCGGGAAGAACGCCGCCTGGGCCGGTCTGGTGCCGCGCTCGCCGGGCGGGACCGGCTGGCATGCGCACGGCTGCTGGAGTCCGGCGTCGAAATCGCCCTCGCCCTCGGGCACCTGGACGAGGCGGAGCGGCTGTGCGGCCAGTTGGAGGAAACCGCCGCCGTGTTCGCCACCGCCGGCTTCCGCGCGTGGGCCGGCCAGGCCCGGGCCGCCGTGCTGATCACACAGTCGCGGCACGCCGAGGCCCTGCCCGTGCTGCAGGCAGCCGCCCGCGAGTACCGCGGGTTGCACGCCCGGTACGAGACCGCCAGAATCTACGAACTGCTCGCACAGGCACACCGCGGGCTGGCCCTGCCCAACGTCGCCGCCGCGGACTCGGCGACGGCGCTGGCCATCTATCGCGAACTCGGCGCCCTGCCGGACGTCCAGCGGCTCGACGGCCGCCGCCTCCCCGGCGGGCTGACCGAGCGTGAGGCTGACGTGCTCGCTCTCACCGCCGGGGGAGCCAGCAACAAGGACACCGCCGCAGCCCTGTTCATCAGCCAGAAGACGGTCGGCAGGCACCTGGCCAATATCTTTGCCAAGATCGGCGTCACCTCGCGCACGGCGGCCGCGGCCTGGGCACACGAAAACGGCCTGCACCCGCGTCGGTGATAAGGGGCGACCGCCGATTGCAGCATTCGCGCCATGCGGCTCCGGACTGAACACATCGTCCGACCGATGCCGGAACCTTCCTGATGGTGGACATCAAGGCATCCAGCCAGGTCGAGGACAACATCGGAATCCCCTGGGGCAGCTACCTGTACGCGATCTCCACCTTCCACTGCATGAGTGTTTCGCTGGGGCTCGACGGCGACGGGCTGGGCACGGTCCGGGGCGAACAGTTGGCGCTGTCGATGCTCGCCGACGCCGGCTTTCGGAATGTTGAGTCCAAGGAAATCGACTCGGACCCGTTCAACGCCTACTTCATCGCGCGGAAGTAAGACGGAGTCGAAGGGCCCCGCTGCGTTCCCCGTGGCGGCGGGGCCTTTCGCTGCCCGCAGTTCGGGCCCCACGTTCGCTCGCTCCGGTTTATACGATCGAAAAATCGTGTGCAAAATACCCGAAAGGAGATCAGAATGGTTGGACGAGGCAATACCACTCGTGGACGCCAGCTCGACGATGAGATGGAGCATGGGGCCGAGGCATTGCAGAGGCAACCGTCCCTGTTGAGGAATGGCGCGAAACTAAACCAGTTCCTGACGATACTGATTTGCGGGACGAGTCCGGCGCTGATGGAGCTGAAGACAGCGCAGCGAGAACCGACGAGGAGCATGATGACCACGAGCCTGCAGCAGTACGCCGACCTCTACCGGAAAACCGGGCCCTGGTGCACGGTTTACACCGACGGCAGCCAGCTCACGCCGAGGACCGCCCACCCGGAAGAACTGCGCCCGCGCTGGATCCGGGAGACCCTGGCCTCGGCGGGGGCTCCGACGGAGGACCTCGACGCCGTCGAGGAGGCGCTGTTGGCGACCCACGAGGGCATACCGGACCCGGTCTCCCAGTTCATTCTGGTGCGGCAGGGGCAGATCGAGGTCAACGAATTCCTCCCCGGCAACAGGGTCACCTCGGAGGAACGCACTTACGGGGTCATACCGGTCCTCGGGCCCCTGGTGCGGCACAAGCCGGAGGAATTCGCCTATGTCGTAGCGGAAGTCGGCCGCGACGGCGGGGACGTCCGCCTGCACTTTGCTTCGCGGCCACGCGCAGCGGACGTGTTGGAGATCGCGGGCGACACGGACGACATCCAGAAGACGCATGGGGGCGGCTGGTCAGACCTGAAGTTGCAGCACCACACCGAAAACACGTGGAAGAAGAATGCGGCGGAGATCGCCGGGGCCATTGACGAGGTGGTCCGGGACAACCGGGCGCAGCTGCTGATCGTCGCCGGGGACGTGCGGGCGCGGACGCTCCTGGAGGAGCAGCTCTCGGAGCAAAGCCGCAGCCTCCTGCACATGGTCGACGTGCACACCCGGGCCCGCGGCGCCGACACGACCGCTCTCGACGAGGCCGTCGAGGAGCTGGTGGACCAGGTGCTGAAACAGCACCAGGAGGAGGCACTCGAACGGTTGAGGATGCGCCAGGGCCAAGGAAGTCCGCTCCTCGCCACCGGACTCGCCGCGGTGGTGGCCGGCCTGGAGGCAGCGGCGGTCGAATGCCTGCTGGGCGACGGCGACGGCGACTGGGGGGACAAGCAGCTCTTGGCACTTGACGGGGAGCCTTGGGTGGCCGTCTCCGAGGACCAGGCCACGGGAGCCGAAGTGCTGGGAAAGGCACCGGCCGAGGCCGCCCTGCTGCGGGCGGCCGCTATGACCGACGCCGACGTGTGGTTCCTGCCGAAGGAGTCGATGCCCGGAGATGAAGGCATTGCGGCGCTGCTGCGCTACCCGCTGCCTCCGGGCATCGTCCCCGAAACGGAGTAAACCGGCCGGACCGGTCGCGGGTGCGCGTTGCCCCGACGAGACCGCGGTGTCCTAGACGCGGGCGTTTGACGGGCGGAGAATTGGACCAGCGCGGCCGCGGCCGGCGGCCATCTCCACCTTTACCTCTTATTTACCTTCACCTCTTAGGGGACTGCCATGAAATTCGACCAGGTCGTCGACCTCGTCGCGCAGCGGGCCAATGTGCCGCGGGACCGCGCCCAGTCGCTCACCGATGCAACCCTGAGGACGCTTGCGGAAAGGATCACCGGAGGGGAAGCCCGCGACCTCGCCGCCCAACTGCCAGAGGAATTGAAACCGAGCCTGTCCGGGGCGGCGGACACTGCGGAAGCCTTCAGCCGGAAAGAGTTCGTCCGTCGTGTCGCCGAGCGTGCAAGCCTGGATGAGGACGCCGCTCGAGACGGCGCCCGGGCCGTGATGGTCACTTTGCGCGAGGCGGTGACTACGGGGGAGTGGGATGACATCACGTCCCAGCTGCCTGAAGATTTCAACGAGTTGGTGGGAACGACCAGCTGACCCGGTTCCGCGCGGCTATTTCTTCGGAGGAGCCGCGGGGAATCCTTTCCAGGCCTCAAGGAACCGGGCTTCGGAGTCCGCGGCGATGGACTGTTCCAGGGCGTGCAGCCGCCCGTAGGTGAACCCGTTTTCCCCGGCCAGAGGGGTCTGGACGCCGAGGCGCCGCAGCACGTCGCGGGTGACGACGCTGTCTTGGTGCTCTCCGAGTATTTTTTGCAGGCCGTGGGCGGCGAGGGTAAGCCGGGCGGCGCGTTTGGGCTGGACGGGTTCGAATGATTCGGACGCGTAGCGCAGCCGCTTGGCGCTCTTTCGCACTTGATGCAGGGCGGGGTCGTGGTCGGCACCCTCGGCCGTGCTCGTCGCGGTGCGGACATCCCGGCGCAGCCTCTTCCAGTCCTTCCTGATCAGGGCGGCAACGATCGTGCGCGCCGGTCCTGGTTCGGGGTCTTTCAAGGGCGGCGCGGCAAGGAAGGCATCGAGGGCATCAAGGAGGCGGAAGTATCGTTGATCATCCAATGCCTGCAGCACCTTGGCGTGGGCGGCGTGGTAGTCGGCGCCGAGCTCTTCTTCGATCCGGCGCGAGACGGGCCCCAAGACCAGTTCCGGTGGCTCATGGGCGACCATCTCGTTGAGCCGTTCGCGCATGACTTCCGCATCGCGGGCCTCGCCCAGGCATCCGGCCAGCCACTTCAGCTCCCCGCGGAGCCGGTTTGCCGCCCCGGCGTCGAGCAGCTTCCGGTACGTGGCCAGTATCGAGCGCAGGCGGCGGGTCGCCACCCGCATTTGGTGGACCGAGCCGGGGGCATCCTGCCGGACTTGCGGGTCCTGTTCCGTGAGCGCCCGGACCTGCTCGTGCACGTACGCCAGCAGCACGGCCGACGCCGGGCCCTTTCGGTCCGGGCGGGGCGGGGGTTCCGGCGACCCTTTCGGCGGCGGATCCCCCAGTGCGCGTGCCAGCTTCGAGGCGTGCTTGGCCGGTCGGACGCCGGCTGCGGCCAGCACCGACTGCGCGGCGTCCAACAAAGCCGGAGACCCCTCCACGAGTTCTATCTCCCACTCACGCCAGTTCAGACTCACGGGTTTGGGGCCGAACCGCTCGGCCTGCACATGATCATCGGCGACGTCGGCAAGAACTTCATCACCGGCCCCCCGAAGGCGGTGCACGATGCGGCGGGTCTTCAAGCGCGCGACGGGGATAAGGGGCAGGTCACGCACGAATACGCGCACCAGCTGCAGGAACCGCGCCGGAATAGTGTTCGGGTCGTTGCCCGGCGGCTCGCGCAGCTCCCGGCGCTGGTTCGGACCGGCCGGAAGTTTGAGATGCCACCCGGCGTCGTCGCCGCCCGTCCGCCGGCGCAGGGTGATTCCGCGCGCCGCCAGGATCTGGTCCGCCGTATCGAAATAGACCGCTTCAAGGCGGTGCTCGACAGGGATATCGGCCCGGCCTACCCCGGGCAGCTTATCCAGCAGCGGCAGTGAGGACAGCCCGTCGACGTCGTACTTTCGCTCGATTTCAACGCTGTCCACATGGTTCATACCACATTGTAGGACCTAGAAGGCGAATAAGTGTGTGCGGGACCCAGTGCCGGTATCACCGCTCTGCAGGGGACTGCCGTGACCTTCAGCGGGAAGGGAAATGGCCCCGCGCGCGGATGCGCGGGGCCATTCTCATGCAGGGGATCGAAGGCCGGCCGGCCCGCTGAAGCGGAGTTCGGCACGCCCTCAGAAGGGTGCGTCCTACTTGTAGACGCGGACCCAATCGACCTGCATCTGCGAGGGCTTGGTGGCGGAACCATCGGGGAACCAGTCCAGCTGCAGCGTCTGGTGCATGCTGACGGTGGGCTGGTGTGCCGGGTTCGTGTCGCTGAACGTCTTCACTCCGTCGATGTAGCCGGTGATGCCGGCAGGGGTCCACTCCACGGCGTAGTTGTGCCACTGAGTGGCATCAATCGGCTTCGCTGCCGTGGTCTGGAAATCCGATCGGTCGCAGGAGTAATGCAGGAAGAACTTCATCATTTTAGTGTCCGCCGTGCCCTCGGCGTAGTCGATCTCCGCGCAGGTGCTGGACTCATTGTCGGGCCAGAGGATCATGACCGGGTGGTACTTCGGATCCCGGTCGCTGGTCTTCATCCGCGATTCCCAGCGGCCGTATTTCTGATTCGCAAACTTTGCCGACATGCCGCCAGTGGTGCCCTCGGCGTTGCCCTTGACCGTCGCCACGCCATTGGCTACGGACCATGCCTGGGGGCTGCGGATGCCCTTGCCGTGATGCCCTTTTCCGTTGAAGACGCTCCATTTTGTGGAGTCAGGTGCGCCGGTATTGGAGAACTCGTCGCCGGCCACGACCGCACCCCAGCCAAAGGTGGTGGCGGCCTGCGTGCCGTCGCCTTTCGTTGGGGCGGGCTTCGATGGGGCGGGCTTCGCCGGGGCGGCGATGGCGGCGGGAGGCGTCGTGCCTGAAGCGGCTTCCGCTGGAGCGGTGCCTGCCCCGGCCGTCTCTCCGGCGGCAGCTTCGGCGCCCGGCGCTGGGTCCGAGCCTGCCGCCTCCGCCGCTACAGCGTCGGACGCTGCTTCCTCGGGAGCCGCTACGCCTGCTTCGTTGGGAGCCGCTTCGTCCGGAACGGTTTCGTCTTCCGGGTACGGGGTTTCTTCGTCTGGAACGGTTTCGTCTTCCGGGTGCGGGGTTTCTTCGGCGGGAGATGCCGGGTCGGCGGCAGGATTCGACGCCTGGCCGGCCGGGGATGGGGCTCCGTCCGTGGTCGGGGCGAAGCTGCACCCCGTCAGGGACAATGCACCCGCGGTCATTGCGATGGCTATTTTCTTGAACAACTTACCCCTCCGGGCGTAGAACTGACGCACAACGGCAGCCGCAACTAAGGCGATGTCGAGTGCGGGAAACTTCTTGCGGCCCCTTCGGAGGGCCGGAGCTAGCAGGCGACGATCGGCGCATCGGGGCCCAGCGTTCGGGCATCCGGGGCCCTGCATTTGGGCCGACCCTTCCAGGCCAGCCGCCAACGTTACTTGATTGTTACCTTTCCTCGCAAAGCAGCGAGACTGCGGGCGTGTCAGGCAAGTGGATAGTCAGGCAAGCACTTGCCCGGCGGGGCAGGTCCGTTTGAGCGACTTGGCCCGATGCCGCACTTTCCTGCTGTGCCGACCGCTGGCGGCCGCGGTCCCGCCCGAAAACCCCCGGAGTTCTTGCCCGGGGACGATGTGGTCGTGGTGGCGGCTGGGTGCGTCGCAGTACGGAGTGCGGCAGGCGTCATCCCTGGCCAGGATGAACCGGCGCAACCCCGCGGGGAAGAGCCGGGCACGAGAGTCCATGCCGACGAGGTCGCCGCTGCTGGGGGGGTGTAGAGCCGCCGCAGCCAGGTGTTGATTTCGGCTGCTGCCTTTCCGCGATCACCGTGTTCGGCGCCGAGGCCTTCACCTGGAACGGCGTGGCCCCGGTGCCTTGGTGGCCCCGGTGCCTTGTGTGAGCGGGGTGAGGACCATGTTCCCGGGTCAAGGCGATCTGCGCGGCCACGCCCTTTCCGAGTTCGGAGCGGGGTAGCCCGGCCGCCGCCTGCGGGCGCCGTTGCACGGCGTCGAAAGCCATAGCGATCCGGGCCTGCAACCCTGCAGCAGCAGACTCCAAGTCTGCCAACTCCCTGAGTTGGTCGATCAAGCCGGCGCTCTCGGCACAGGGGCGAATGGCGGCCAGCGACCCGAGCAAGTCCGCGATCGTGGCGTCATCGCCACTCGCGGGTGCGGAAACGACTCCCGAACCTGCTTCCGGCCCCTGTCTGCCGTCCATAGCTGAAGTATGCCAACGACCACTGACATGAACGAACGGCCTGATGAAGGAACGGCTGGCCCGGAAATAATGGTCCGTACGCCGCCCGGGAGCAAGAATGGACGGGTGAGTGACCCCGGCGATTTCATTGACTCCACTCTCCAACGCGAGGGCGCCTGGTACCGGGCGGAAGAGGCGCGGTCCCGGCTTGGAAGCGGGCTGCGCTACTACGGTTCCTCGGTGGGAGCGGTGCGCGGGACCATCCGGGATGTAAGCCGCCGGCACCCCGGCATGACGCACGACGACATCACGGCGCTCAGCTCAGAACTATGGGCGGTCCCGGTCTTTGAGCGTCGCCTCGCCGCCATCGTCTTGCTGCAGTCCCACGTGCGGCTCCTGGTCAACTCGGACCTGACGCGCCTCGAGGGCTTCGTGCGGGAGGCGCGCTCGCGGGACCTGGTCGATCCGCTGGCGATGGACGTGATCGGACCCATGCTCGCGGGCATGGATGTCCGGGGCCGGGCGCGCGCGGAAAGTGTGCTGGACCGGTGGGTGCGGGAGCCGGAGGTCTGGCTACGACGTGCCGCGCTGCTATCGCCGCTCCGGGAACTCCGGGTGGGTGCGGGGGACTGGGGCGCGTTCGTCCGCCGCGCCAACTCGGTGCTTGCGGGGCCGCCGGCGCCCGAGGACGTGGACCAGGTCGTCCGCGAGGCGGTCTCCTTGGTGCTCAAGGACGTGGCGAAACACCGACCCGAGCTGGAGTTCTCGACCCGCGAGTCGTAACTCTTCCCGTTACCTGAACGTGATCTTCTGCCCGCATCGCCGTTAGGGTGGAGGGCGCCTGTTCTCTCCGATACGGGCGCTCCCCAGCCGATCGCCTAGCTCTGCCGCGGCACCACCAGCCGCAATCGGCGTCCGGCAGATTCGTCCGCTGTCCTGGCTGACCGCCACCGGCGGCGTCACCTTCGTCCACGCCTGAGACTGGCTGCTCCTGCCGGTGCCTAGCGCGTCCGCCGCGTGTAGCGCAACAGCGCCACCCCGTTGCCGAAAGCGCCGGCCTCAAGCAGCTGGAGACCGGCCGTGCCTGGCACCGGCTGGAAAAGGGACTTGCCGCGTCCGATGAGCACAGGGTGCACGTAGACCCGGTACTCATCGATCAGGTCGAGTCGCCGGAACGTCGTGGCAAGCCGGGCGCCGCCCAGCGACAGGTCGCCGCCGGGCTGTTCCTTGAGCTTCCGGACGTCCTCGACGACGACGTCGCGCACCACGGTGGTATTCCAGCCCGCCCTTTCCAGCGTCTTTGAGTACACGATTTTGGGCATGTCCCGCCAGATGGCGGCGTACTCGACCATGGGCGCGGTGCTGGAGGGATCCTTGTCTGCCGTCGGCCAGGACTCGGCCATGAGCTCGTATGTCGCGCGGCCGCTGAGGAACGCCCCCATGGTGCGTAGCTCGTCGTTGAAATGCCTGTGCAGCTCGTCGTCAACCCTGTGCCAGCTGATGTCCCGCTGCGGGCCCTCGATGAAACCGTCCAAAGACATCTGCATCGTCAGGATGATCTTTCGCATCGGGACTCCTTCAAGGGGCTGGCGGCGGCCCGCCGGGAGGGCGT
>JAODMV010000270.1 GCA_025464875.1 Arthrobacter sp.
GCCATGGGGGTTTTCCTTGTCGTCCTGCAGGCGCATGAGGTCAACAACGTTGACCACCCGGATCTTCAGATCCGGGAACCGGTTACGGAGGATGTCGGCCGCGGCGAGAGTCTCCATTGTTGGCACATCACCGGCGCATCCCATGACGACGTCGGGGTCTCCGTCCGCGTCCGAACTGGCCCAGTCCCAGATGCCGATGCCTTTGGTGCAGTGCACGATGGCCTGCTGCATGTCCAGGTACTGCAGCTGCGGCTGCTTGCCGGCGACGATGACGTTGACGTACTGGCGGCTGCGCAGGCAGTGGTCGGCAACGGACAGGAGGGTGTTGGCGTCCGGGGGCAGGTAGACGCGGATGACGTCGGTCTTCTTGTTGATCACATGGTCAATGAACCCGGGGTCCTGATGCGAGAACCCGTTGTTATCCTGCCGCCACACGTGGGAGGTCAGCAGGTAGTTCAGGGAGGCGACCGGCCGGCGCCACGGGAGGCCGTTCGTTGTGGTCAGCCACTTGGCGTGCTGGTTGAACATCGAGTCGACGATGTGGATAAACGCCTCGTAGCAGGAAAAGAAGCCATGCCGGCCCGAGAGCAGATACCCTTCCAGCCAGCCCTGGCAGGTGTGTTCGGAGAGGATTTCCATGACCCGCCCGTCGCGGGCGAGATGGTCATCCCCTGGAACGGTCCGGGCATTCCAGGCCCGGTAGTTCGCTGCCCGCCACCAGGCATGAATGCGGTCCAGCTGATCCCGGCTGAGCACGGGTTCCAAGGTCTGCGGAAGCTGATGGCCTGTCAAAGGAAGCCCACCTGTCGATGAAGGAACGGGGACAGGGCGCCGGGGCGGCGTCAAGATGTACTGCCCAGACAGGTTGTTTAAGCGGCTGATAGCCGGATGGCCTCCGATCGCCGCCGGACTGCTGGAGAGGCTTCGGTCAGAACCGTTCCGGCTGCTCGCCAAAGTTGAAGTGCCGCCCGCTGATCCGCGACGGCGTGATTTCGACATAGAAGTCTTTGAACGTGGGCACCCACGACTTCAGGTTCAGCGCCTCCGCAGCGGCGATCTCCTGGCTCAGGGTAAGCACACGGGCCGTGCCCTTGACCACCACGCTCCAGGCTTCCTCGCTGGTGATGCCGTCGGCTTCGAACAGCACGTTCTCGTTGATGGTGAGCTCGGCGAGCTTGGTGCCGGGGGCCGTGCGCAGCAGCAGGACGCCGTCGTGGGCCCGGTAGTTGATCGGGAACATATCGGTCTCGCCTGCGGCGGTCAGGACAATGCGCCCGTGCTGGGTGTTTTCGAGCAGCTTCCAGGACTGCTCTTCGTCAAGGACAAGGACCGGGTCGTCGTGTGTGAACAACATGGAGCCATCCTTCTACGGTTCGTAGAAAAATGTAAGGGATATCCGCGGTTCATGTCGAGGTCCGCATGTCCCTTTCGGTCCGGAACGGTTTTCGGTGTCCTTTGGAGGCTAGGTGGGCACTGTCGGCAATGGCCGCGAAGAGCCGCAAGGAAGCTGCAATGAAGCCCGGACAGTTCACGCAGCGCTCGAAACGTGTAAGGGGTCCCAACCAGAACTTGATCAATGCGAGCCTGTCGGCACCACGGACAGTGTTGTATCCAGTTGGCGGGGACCTCAGCGAGCCCGAGCCCCTCGCGGCACCCAACAGATGAAGAAGCCCGTGGATACCGAGGAAAAGCGCAAACAATCATTTCACGATGGACGACTCCCTATCAAGCTTAAGAACAATGAGCACCACGAAGGATTGGACACCGGACGGCCATCCTGCTGGCTTGACCCCGCGGCGGGTTGCACGAACGTGTCCTACTCGTCACGGGACCCTCGTTGCTGTGAGGATGCCGTCCCAGCCGCTTCATGGGCGCTCCCGGCCGTAGTCTTGGTACTGACCCAATGATGACGGAGGCGCTCTGCATGCCGGAGCTGAAGGTACATGAATCCATAGCCGGTTCCGCGCACCAGACGGCGGATCTGATCCTCATGGGGCTGGAGTCCGGCCGGTCGGGGCTGACCTCCGCGGAGGCCGCGCGGCGGCTGGCTGCGGTCGGACCGAACGCCGTCAGGACCCACAAGGCAAGCGCCTGGTCGGTCCTGGGCCGGCAGGTGGGCAGCCCAATCCTGATCCTTTTGTTTATCACCGCCGGTTTGTCCCTGGTCCTGGGCGACGCGACGAACTCGGTAGTGATCGGGGTGATCCTGCTGGTCAGTGTGGGCCTGGGCTTCAGCAATGAGTTCCGTGCAGAACGGGCGGCCGAGGCACTGCACTCCCGCGTGAGGCACCGCGCCGTGGCCCTCCGGGACGGGGAGCCCCGGGAGATTGACGTGACCGACCTCGTGCCGGGGGACGTCGTTGAGCTGGGACTGGGTGCCGTCATCCCCGCAGACATCCGGCTGCTGACTGTCCGGGATTTGCTGTGTGACGAAAGCATCCTGACCGGAGAGTCGCTGCCGGTGCGCAAGGATCCCGCTCCCGCACCTGCGGCTGCTTCGCTGGGCGATCTGACGTCCTGCATCTTCATGGGGACCGTGATCCAGGCCGGCAGCTGCACCGGCGTCGTGATCGCTACCGGCGCCCGCGCCGAATTCGGCCGCATAGCCCTCGGACTCGGAGAACGCCACCCGCAAACCGAGTTCCAGCTCGGGCTCAGACGGTTCTCCTATCTGCTGCTCCAGGTCGCGGTGGCACTCACGTCGCTGATTTTCATCGCCAACCTGCTGCTGCACCGGCCGTTGATCGAGTCATTGCTGTTTTCGCTGGCGATCGCGGTCGGTATCACCCCGCAGCTGCTCCCGGCCGTGGTGAGCACCAGCCTGGCAACCGGCACACGGCAACTGGCGCGTCGCAAGGTGCTGGTCAAACGCCTGGTGTGCATCGAGGATCTCGGCGACATGGACGTCCTGGTCACGGACAAGACCGGAACACTGACCGAGGGGCACATCAGCTTCACCGGCGCCCTGCCTGCGGGCCCGGCCTGCTCCAGCGACGAGCTCCTTGTCCTGGGGCTTCTTGCCACTGAAACGGACTACAGCCAGGCCAAAATCTCGACGGCCGGGCAGAATCCGCTGGACGCCGCGCTCTGGGACTCCACCCGGGCCACAGCATTTGAGCCAGCCTGTTACGCACGGCTGGACACGATTCCCTTTGACCATCAGCGCCGCCGGACCAGCGTCCTGGTCCGCGAAGGCACCGGGCCGGCCCGCCTCATCACCAAAGGTTCGCCGGAGGACGTTCTGCAGCTGTGCCGCGGCACCGCTCCGCAGGCTCAGGAGCTGCTGGATGAACAATTCGACGCCGGTGCCCGCGTCGTCGCCGTCGCGACCCGGGCGGCACCGGGCCTGACCGGCATCGAACCGGCGGATGAAAAAGACCTCGTCCTGGCCGGGTTCCTGATTTTTCTGGACCGGCCCAAGGCCAACGCCAAGGCCTCACTGGAAAAGCTGGCGTCGCTGGGCATCACCGTCAAGGTCGCCACGGGCGACAACCCCCGGGTGGCTGAGAAGGTCTGTTCGGACCTGGGGCTGGTCTCGGGCGGAACGCTGACCGGCACGCAGATCGAAAACCTGACCGATCCGGAGCTTCGGGCCGCCGCCCGGAACGCGGGCATCTTTGCCCGGGTCTCCCCCGAACAAAAGGCCCGGCTGGTCCGGCTGCTGCGCGAAGACGGCGGCGCCGTCGGTTTCCTCGGTGACGGCGTCAACGACGCGCTTGCCCTCCACCATGCCGACATCGGCATCTCCGTGGACAGCGCCACGGACGTCGCCAAGGACGCGGCCGACGTCGTGCTGCTGGAAAAGGATCTCGGCGTGCTGGCCGAAGGCGTGATGGAAGGGCGGCGGATCTTCGCGAACACGATGAAATATGTCCTCATGGGCACCTCCAGTAACTTCGGCAACATGTTCAGCGCCGCCGCCGCCTCCGTGGTGCTGAGCTTCCTGCCCATGCTGCCCGGGCAGATCCTGCTGAACAACCTCCTCTATGACACCGGGCAGCTCGCCATCCCCGGCGACCGTGTCGACAAGGAACAACTGCTCGCCCCCTCGCACTGGAACATCTCCTTCATCCGCCGCTTCATGTTCCTCTTCGGCCCCATCAGCTCCCTCTTTGATTTCGCATTGTTCGCCCTGATGGTCCTGGTCTTCAATGCCGTCCCCGGGGAATTCCGGGCCGGCTGGTTTATTGAGTCCATCGCGACCCAGACGCTGATCATTTTCGCCATCAGAACCCGCAGGGTCCCGTTCCTGCGCAGCCGGCCCTCAGCAGGCCTGCTGGCAGCCTCCCTCACCGTGGTGGCCGCCGGTATCTTCCTCCCGCTGTCCCCGCTGGCGGATGTGCTCGGCTTTGACCCGTTGCCTGTCCCGTTCTTCCTGGCCCTGCTGGCCATGATTGTGGTGTACCTGGTCATGGTCGAGTTCGCCAAGCAGTGGTTTTTCTCACGCGACGCCCAAAAGATTGCCGCGGGTCAGCCAGCCAGGGTACGACGCCGGGGTCCGGCCCACCACGTGCACCGGCGCGCGGCACGCTTCAGCAGCCCCGCGCCCGTGCGCTGACAATGTCTCTGTGAATAGCGGATGGATCCGGGCTCGTATGCGGGTCCGCCGCGGAACACGCCATGTGCAAGGCCGGTATCGCCGCGGGGTCAGGCAGCGCATGTCCTGATGGAGAAGGGGCCAGTCCGCCAGGATGCTCTCTTCCGGCTCCAGAAGGGCGGCATGGTGGCGTGGCGTGCCGGGCCGCGGCTGCGCTCAGTCCACTCCGCATGTGCCGAACGCTCCCTTGTGGTTTGCCATCCCGGGTCCTTGACCGCCGGGGGCATGTCAGCCGCGCTGGCACCGCGGCCTCGGGCTAGGTTGGCGCCGGGGCGACGCGGGCCCGCACGGGAGCGGAGACGTTCGCCTTGCGCCCGCCGCCGAGCGCCCGCAAGGCGTTGAGAATAGTTGCGAGGTCCACGACCTCCTGCAGCGCTGCCCCGACGATGGCGGGAAGAAACCCGGACGCGCCGAGCAGCATCAGGCCCACGCTCAAGCCGATGCCGAGCCAGATGCTCTGCCTCGCCACCCGGATGGTGCGTTGGCCAATCTCGAGGGCCTGCGCCACGCGCGAGAGGTCATCGACCATGATGACCTCGTCGGCGGATTCGCTGGCCGCCGTCGAACCCTTCGCGCCCATGGCGATCCCGACGTCCGCGACAGCAAGCACCGGCGCATCATTGACACCGTCTCCGACCATCACCACGGGCCGCCCCGTCACGCCCTTGATGGCCGTCACCTTGTCAATGGGCAGGAGTTCCGCGCGGACGTCACGGATGCCCAGCTCGGCTGCGATGTGCGCCGCAGTCGAGGCCGCGTCCCCGGTCAACAGGAGGGTGTGCTCCACCCCTTGTGAAGCCAGGGGCGCCAGCGTGGCCGCCGCGTTCTCCCGGATCCTGTCACTGAGCACGTCCGTGCCCGCGAAGGCCTTGTCGATGCTGACGTAGACCGCCAGCTGACCACTGGACACCACCGCAGCCGGCACGTTGGCTGCGTGCTCGGCGACGAAACGTTCCTTGCCCACGGCAACCTCGCGCCCGGCATTGGTCGCCCGGACACCATCAGTGGCGACCTCGCTGGCGGTGTCGGCCGCCTGCAGCAGCACGCCCCGCGTGTGGGCGGCCTCGATCAGGGACCGCGCCAGGACATGGGAGGAATATTGTTCCGCCGAAGCGACCAGCCCCAGCAGTTCCTTCCCGGAGATCCCGCCGACGGCGCGCACCTCGACAACTGCCGGCTCACCGTGGGTGAGAGTGCCGGTCTTATCGAAGGCCACCGTCCGGGCCCTCGCGAGCGTTTCCAGGGTGCCCCCGTTCTTGACGATGATCCCGCTGCGGGCAGCCCCCGGGCATCAAGGAATAGCCGCACGCGGGCGCGGGAGAGCCGGCTGCCCAGCCGGCGGCGTCCACAGAAGGGCCTCAGGGCGCGCCGGCCACGCCTTGGAACGGGGCCAGACCCGGTATCGCGGCTCCGT
>JAODMV010000273.1 GCA_025464875.1 Arthrobacter sp.
GACCGCGGGCACAACCAGCAAGAGAGCAAAGGCGCAAACCTCATCTTGATTGCTGGGGAAGCCACCGCCAGCTTCATCGCTGGTCGCGCCGTAGCCTCCCTACACCGAACTCCTTCATTGGAATCGCACGGTGCCGCTGCCGGCAGCTGTGCGCCAAGGTCGGAGCCGGCGGCGTCAGAGCCTTCTGAGACCGAGGCTCTCCCCCCAGCCGCCGCCGGCTCCCTTAAACGGTCTGTTCCGCTGAAAGACGCGGAAGTGGTGTAGGGGCGGTAGGTGAGCGCCGCGGTGGATGCCGCGGTGGATAGCGATTAAGCGCAGCCGCTGGCACCGGGTTACCGACATAGCCAATGTGACGGTCGCCTGGCGGTTGTATCTGCGTCCCCCTCGAAGCCGGCGTGCCGATCGTTGCCCGGTTCGCGGCTGATACAGCGTTCCCGTGTGCGTCGCGATCCTCCCTGGTTCAGTCGGCGCGCGCGAAATGCGCCGCTCATGCGGCGGACCCGCCCCGGCGTCGGCTCCGAGGATACACGTGGGTCCCGGACGCTAACGCGGCCGCCTTCGGCGGCACCGCCATCCTCGCTCATGGCCTGGACCTCAATGTGGTCCGCACCCACCTTGCGCCCGGCGCTTCCGGCCGGAACACTGCCGCCGCGCACCGCCAGCTGCGCCCTGCGCACGGCCGGCAATTCATCAGCCGGCCCCGGAGCCCCGGTCGAAGGGCCGCGGCCACCCGGTCTCGGTCTGCTGCCGTGATACGGGGAGGGCGGTAACCGGCCCCGCGCGAATCGAGCGGGTAGTTCGCTGGAGCGACAAGTAGCCACTACTCGTATGGTGCAGCCCTGTCGGGTAGCCCGGGGTGCCAGCCGCAAGAACTGGGCCGGGAAGATAGGTGGAACGTACTCGTGTGCGGCACATTTCCTGCTCATAGGTTAGGCGGGACAAGACAGTCAGCAACCGCCACGGCTACGAAGTAGGTCTCGATATGTGGTCTTCATTGCCTTGCGCCCTTGCCGGGTTTTTCCGAATATGCACCACACGTGGACACCAGCACTCAGGCTCCCCGCTTGGCATAAGGGGGAGCCTGTCATACGGTGCTCACCGGTTCGGCACGCACGTCCGTTTTACCCCTGCCACGCGTACGCAGCCCAGCCGGTCACACACTGACCGGGCGCCCCTTCTCGCCATTTCGTCCCGAGCCGGAGTCCGACTGTGACGGCGGTCCGTGACACCGGCGCTGGCCCTGCGCTTCTGAACACGACCGTCTTCAACTTCCCCAAGGTTGCCGCGCCCCGGCTGCTGCAGCACCGGGCCCGCGCCATCGGTGCAGGGACGCGCTGGAGCAACAGGTACCGCCGGGTGCTGGCCGTCAGCGACGCCTCCGTCATCTTCTCGGTCGCCTTTGTCGCCCACATGCCCTGGTTCGGCCTTGACGCGGCTCCGGTGGCGGTCGGATGGTTCGATGTCGGCTACCTCCAAATTTCGCTCCTCATCGCGGTGGCCTGGGTGTTGGCACTGGGCGCTTATCGTACCCGGGACCCCAGAATCGTGGGGATCGGTGTTGATGAGTACAAGCGGGTAATCAGCGCTACGGTGTCCCTGCTGGGCATCCTCGCCATGGTCTGCCTCGTTTTCCACGTCGACATCGCACGCAGTTACTTCGCCTTGGCCTTCCCTCTCGGAGTGGCCGGCCTGATCGCCTCCCGATGGGTGCTCCGCCGCTGGCTCAGCCGCCAGCGCGCCAGGGGGCACTACCTTTCGCGCGTCCTGGTGCTCGGGAAGCGCCGGGACGTGAGCTACGTCGTAAACCAGATTGAAAAGAAATCCGGTGCTGCCTACCACGTTGTTGGAGTCTCCCGGCCGGGTAAGTCGAGCATGCAGTGGCTGACTCTCGGAGGGCGGGCTATTCCCGTGGTGCCCGAGTCTGGGTCAATCGTTGACGCGGTCCGCGAACTCGGGGCCGACGCAGTGATTGTCGCCGGCCCAGGCAAAGGCGGTGGCAAGTACATTCAGGAGCTCGGTTGGCAGCTCGAAGAGTCCGCCACTGAGCTGATTCTCGCTACTGGTCTGACCAACGTGGCCGGGCCCCGGATTCATGCCCGGCCGGTGGAGGGACTGCCGCTGATGCACGTTGAGCTCCCGCAATATACGGGAGCCCGGCACACCCTGAAACGCCTCTTCGACATCGTGGCGTCCGCCTCGGCCCTCCTGACGCTGCTGCCGGTTTTTCTGATTCTTGCGGTCCTGATCATGCGCGACAGTCCCGGGAAGGTCCTGTTCCGCCAGGAGCGGGTGGGCAAGGGAGGCAAGAAGTTCTTCATGATCAAGTTCCGCTCCATGGTGGAGACCGCCGAGGAGGATCTGGCTGCCCTGCTGGACCAGAACGAAGGGGCCGGCATGCTCTTCAAAATGCAGCTCGATCCGCGGGTCACTGAGGTAGGCCGCTGGCTACGGAAGTACTCCCTGGACGAACTCCCGCAGTTCTGGAACGTCCTCAAGGGGGATATGAGCCTCGTCGGCCCTCGGCCCCCGCTTCAGCGGGAAGTCGACGGATACGAGACCCGCGTACACCGCCGGCTTTACATCAAGCCTGGACTGACCGGGATGTGGCAGACCAATGGCCGCTCTGACCTGAACTGGCAAGACAGCGTCCGCCTGGATCTGTACTACGTGGAGAACTGGTCACTGGCCGGAGATCTGATCATCATCTGGCGCACGGCCCTGCAGATGATCAAACCCGTCGGGGCATTCTGATGGAATCCGCCCCTCCCGGTGCAGCAGCACATTCCCGTTCCGCAATCCGTTCCCGCAGCGTCAAGGAGATGCCATGAGCACACGTATCGGCTACGCCGCCGGAGTCTTCGATCTGTTCCACATCGGTCACCTGAACATCCTCCGACATGCCAAGAGCCAGTGTGACCATCTCGTTGCCGGCGTCGTCTCGGACGAATTGTGTGAGGCCACGAAGGGAACCCGACCGGTCGTTCCCCTGGTTGAGCGGCTCGAAATCGTCTCCAGCATCGCCTGCGTGGACAGCGCGGTTGCCGAAACCCACCCAGACCGGCTGGAAACCTGGAAGGAAGTCCGTTTCAACGTTTTCTTCAAGGGTGACGACTGGCGCGGAACCCCGAAGGGACTCCGCCTGGAACGTGCCTTCGCCGAGGTCGGTGTGGAAGTCGTGTACTTCCCTTACACCGTCCACACCTCAAGCACCGCCTTGCGCCGGACGCTGGAGGCCATCACTGCCTCGGCCCAGCGCGCGGCGGTCCGCTAGGAACAGCTTGTCCGTGCTGACAGTCCGGTCTCATCTGCCAGGACGCGCACATCTAACCCTGAGGAGGTAGGCGTGAACGAGATTACCGCCAACCCAGCACCGATGCGGATCGCGCTTGTAGGAACGCGGGGCGTTCCCGCCCGTTACGGTGGTTTTGAAACGTGCGTTGAAGAAGTCGGCAAGCGGCTGGCTGCTCGTGGGCACAAAGTCATCGTCTACTGCCGAGCAGCAACGGACACGGATACCGCCCAAACGGAATACCAGGGCATGCAGCTGGTCCACCTGCCGGCCATGAAGCGTCGCTCACTGGAGACGCTCAGCCACACCGGGCTCTCGGCCGGACATTTGTTCGTGAACCGTGTCGATGCGGCCATTGTCTTCAACGCCGCCAATGCCCCCTTCCTGCCGGTACTGCGTGCCGCCGGAATCCCGGTTGCCACCCACGTGGACGGGCTGGAATGGCAGCGGGCCAAGTGGGGAGGAATGGGCAAGCGATACTACCGGCTGGCGGAGTCACTGGCTGTGCGCTGGTCCGATGCCCTCATTGCCGATGCCGCGGGCATCCAGGACTACTACCGCCGTGAATTCAACGTGGCCACCACGCACCTGGCCTACGGAGCTCCGATCCTGGAATCCGGGGTATCGCACCGGCTCGCCGAAATGGGGCTTGAAGCCGGAAAATACCACCTGGTCGTGGCCCGTTTCGAACCCGAAAACCATGTACACCTGATCGTGGAGGGCTACGCCCGCAGTTCGGCCACTTATCCGCTGATTGTCGTGGGTTCCGCCCCATACTCGGACGAGTACACCCGGCAGGTCAAGGCACTGGGGGATGAGCGTGTCCGCTTTGTCGGGGGCGTTTGGGACCAGGAACTGCTGGACCAGCTCTACGCCAATGCCCTGGTCTACTGGCATGGGCACTCCGTGGGAGGAACGAATCCCTCCCTGCTGCGCGCGATGGGTGCGGGCGCCGCAACCAACGCCTTCGACGTGAATTTCAACCGCGAAGTGCTCGGGGAGTCCGGCGAGTACTTCGCGGACGCTGCTGCCATTCCGGACCTGATCAAAAGCGCCGAGGACCCCACCTCCGACACGGCGCTGCGCGGGAAAAAGGCGCAGGCGGAAGCCCTGCGGTACGACTGGAACTGGGTAGCGGAAGGCTATGAGGAGTTGTGCCGCAAGCTGGTCGAACGCGGCTCGCCCCTAGACCGTGCCAACCACGGGCGCCGGACCGGCGCCTATCCGCTGGGGCCCTCCCGGCCGTTGACCGGAGCACGGTCATGACGAGCACCAGTCTCCCGGCCCGGGCCGCCCCCGCCCGGAACTCCGGGTACTGGGAGATTGTCGCGCAGTTGGCGGCGGCCCAGAAAACAGCCGCCCGCAGCGCACCGGCCTACTCGCGCTTCATCAACCGTAAACTGGGCAGGCTGCTCGCAGCCTGGGCGTACCGGGCCGGCCTGACACCAAACGCCGTCACGGGCATTAGTGCGGCTTTCACGTTCAGCGGTATCGCGTTGCTGATGGTCCTCCCGCACTCTGCCGGGCTGGGCATCGCGGTTGCGCTGCTGCTGGTCATCGGCTATGCCTTTGACTCGGCCGATGGCCAGGTCGCCCGTCTGCGGGGGGGAGGCAGCCCGGCCGGCGAATGGCTAGACCACGTGTTTGACGCCGCCAAAGTCTCGATGCTGCCGCTTGCCTTGGCCGTGGGCATGTACCGGTTTGGAGCCACCGGCACTGCATGGCTGCTGGTTCCGCTGGCATCCGCCGTGGTGTCTGCCGTGCTGTTCTTCGGAATGATCCTCACGGAGCAATTGCGCCGCCAGCACGGGGTTAAGGCTGCCCCGGCCGGAAAGGGCCGCGGTTCGTGGCTGCGGGCGCTAGCGGTCTTGCCCATGGATTACGGCGTGTTGTGCCTGTCCTTCCTGCTCTTGGGCTGGACGGCCGTTTTCACCACCGTCTACACCCTCATTTTCGCTGGAACGGCGGCATTTCTGCTTGCGGCACTCCCCAAGTGGTATCGCGATCTCGCCTACGCCGGAAAGCAGGAACGTTGACATGACAACAACACACGCCAAAAAGAAGCGGACCATCTTCTTCTCGGCCACAGCGCTGCTCTTGGCTGCCGGTGTGGCATTTGCCCTTCAGCTCAATGCGGCTGCCGAGGGAGGCAATGCGTCACAGCCGGTGGCGGTCACCTCCGAGCCAAGCTCCAAGACCCCGGCGGAACCGGGTGGGACGCCGTCGGACAGCCCAGCAGAACCACCCCAGCCTGCGGCTCCAGCCTCCGGGACAACGGCACCGGAGGGCACGTTGTCCGGAATGAGTGCTGAGGCACTCGCGGAAATCGAGCAACCAGTCTCGGGCGCCGTCGCCCTGGATGAACGGGTCGCCATCGGTTCCAAAGTGGAGGCGCATCTGGGCCAGTTGGAAGCCGTCGATGGCGAAGCGGCGGGAGTCGGGGAAGTCTCCGGGCCGGCCATTCGCTTCACCGTGACCATCGCCAACCGAAGCGGTCAGGACCTGCCAACGAACAACACGGTGGTGACTGCCAATGCTGGTCCGGAGGAGACTCCTGCCCTGCAACTCAGTGGCCCGGGAGCAACGAGCCTCCCGGCAACGATTGCGGCCGGTCAGGAAGCGTCAGCGAGCTATGTGTTCCTTATCCCGCCTGAGCTCAGGAACCAGATCCGCATCTTCGTCAATTATGAAGCCAGTTCACCTATTGCTGCCTTTGCAGGAACCGCGCCAGGAGTGAAGAGTCCATGATCAGCAGATATGAATCCATGCCTGAAGGTACCGGAAACCACCGCACCCAGCATCGGCGTTCCCGGTTTTCCGCCCTGTCCGGAGTCATCGCGATCATCAGTTGCGCTGTGGCACTGACGATTTCGCCGCCGGCCCGCGCGGACACGATGCCCCTCGACCCCCAGAATGCATCCACGCCCGAAACTATTTCCGCGGACGCACTGCCCACGGTGCAGATCGACGGCGTGGTCTGGCAGCAGGTCATCGTCGGAAACACTGTCTATGCGGCTGGCAACTTCAAGACAGCCAGGCCGGCAGGATCTCCTGCCGGGACGAACACCGTGGCCAGAAGCAACGTCCTTGCCTACAACCTGGAAACCGGTGCCCTTGTCACCAGTTTTGCCCCAGTCTTGAACGCCGAGGCACGGACCATCACGGCGTCCCCGGACGGATCGCGGATCTACATTGGGGGCAGTTTCAGCCAGGTCAACGGCACAACTGTCTCCAACATCGCCGCCCTCAACCCGACAACGGGTGCGCTTATCACCAGCTTCCGGCCTCTGCTGGGCGCGCGCGTGAACTCGATCGTGGCGACAAACGCGACCGTCTACGCCGGCGGATGGTTCACCACGGTCGGTTCGGTGGCACGCACCCGGTTGGCGGCTTTCCAAGCCAGCAACGGAGCCCTGCTGCCCTGGAACCCCACTGCGGATTCCGGAGTGGTCAACGCCATGGTGCTGTCTCCCGACGGATCGAAAATGGTGGTTGGCGGTGCCTTCACCAGCCTCAACGGCTCCGCGAACCCGGGCTATGGTCTCGGCGCCGTCAGCACAGGCACAGGCACCTCCCTTCCCTGGGCATCAAACAACCTGATCCGCAACGGTGGCGACCAGGCAGCTATCCTTTCGCTCAAGAGCGACGGAACCAACGTCTACGGCACCGGATATGTCTGGAAAGACGCAAACAATGTTAAAGGAGCAGGCAATCTGGAGGGCGCGTTCTCCGCGAACTGGAACGATGGCTCGGTGAAGTGGGTCGAGGACTGCCACGGCGACAGCTACGACGTTTACCCATCATCGACGGCGGTGTATGTGGCCACCCACGCACATGCATGTGAGGGGGTCAATGCCTTCCCGCAGACCGATCCGTGGACTCTGCGCCACGGCGTAGCCTTCAGCAAAGCGGCGACACAGACGCTGTCCGCCACTCCACACGGCGGGTATTACAACTTCAAGGGAACGCCGGGTCCGTCAATGCTGAGCTGGTTCCCGGACTTCACCATTGGCACCTTCACGGGCCAGGGGCAGGGACCATGGGCCGTGACAGGCAGCGGCAAGTACGTGGTGATGGGAGGGGAATTCACGGCCGTGAACGGGCAGCTTCAGCAGGGGCTCGTGCGCTTCGCGACAAAAGAAAGCGCACCCAACAAGCGCGGACCAGTAGCGGGTGGCAAGAATTTCCTGTTGTCGGCGACTTCCTTCCGGCCAGGTACCGTGCGCTTGTCCTGGCCTGCGAACTGGGACCAGGACAACAAGAACCTCAGCTATGAACTGGTGCGGGACAACAAAACCGCTACACCCATCTATAAGACGTCGGTTGAGTCGACTTTCTGGGACCGCCCGCGGCTGACATACCTCGACTCGGGCTTGGCTCCCGGCGCCAGCCATAGCTACAGGGTTTACGTCAGGGACCCTTTCGGCAATGTGCTCCAGTCCCTCACCCCGACCGTGACCGTTGCAACGGCAGCCACAGCGCGCCCTTACGCCGATGCTGTGCTGACGGACGGTGCGGCAAACTTCTGGCGCTTGGGCGAAGCCGATGGGACCACAACCATCGATACGGCCACCAGTACGGCCGCGACGATCGGCACGGGCGTGACGCGCGGTACCGACGGCGCCATCAACGCGGACCCCGACAAGGCTTCGACTTTTGACGGTTCGGTCAACGGGCTGGTTGTTTCGGGCAGTAAAGCGCTCGGGCCGTCCGTGTTCACTGCAGAGACGTGGATCCGGACCACCTCCACCGTTGGTGGCAAGATTCTCGGCTACGGAAACGCTGCCACTGGCAATTCGACCAATTACGACCGGCATGTGTACATGGACGCCGCAGGGAAGGTCTGGTTTGGGGTGTATGCCAGTGGAAGCAAGACGGTGAGTTCCCCCCAGAGCATCAACGATGGCCAGTGGCACCACATCGCGGCCAGCCTGAGTTCGGCCGGTATGCAGATCTTCGTCGACGGCAAGCTGGCCGCCCAGCGATCGGACGTGACGTCGGCTCAGGCCTACAACGGGCACTGGCGCATCGGAGGGGACAGCTTGAGCGGTTGGCCTTCGGCGCCGTCGAACGCCTACTTCTCCGGAGATATCGATGAGGTAGCCATCTATCCGACGGCGCTGACCCGGGACCAGGTGCAAAGCCATTATCAGAAGTCCGGTCGAACCCTGAACCTGCAGCAGGCACCGGTCGACGCTTACGGCAAAGCCGTTTTCGAGGCGGAGCCGCTGCTGTATTGGCGGCTGGGGGAAACCAGCGGAACGCGGGCCAGCGATTCCGGGCAGATGGGCTACAACGGAACCCTCTATCCCGGCACCACCCTGGGGGCCGCGGGCGCTATCAGCGGAACGGCAGACTCGGCGGCCCGCTTTGATGGTATCGGCGGCCTGCTTTCCAGCAACAATCTCATCAACAACCCAACGGTGTACTCCACCGAACTATGGTTCAACACCACTACGTCCAACGGCGGCAAGCTGATCGGATTCGGCACCCAGCAATCTGGCCTGTCCTCCAGCTATGACCGGCACGTATATATGGAGACCTCGGGAAAACTGACCTTCGGCGTGTTCGCCGGCAGCAAGGTCCGGGTGACGTCGCCCGACGCTTACAACGACGGTAAGTGGCACCACCTGGTGGCCAGCCAGTCCTCTTCGGGAATGGCTCTCTATGTCGACGGTAAGGTGGCCGGCAGCAACCCGGAGTCGCGGCAGCAAGCCTACGATGGTTACTGGAGGGTCGGCGCCGACCGAACCTGGGGTCCGCAACCGTATTTTGCAGGCCTGATCGATGAAGTGGCCGTGTACCCCGCGGCTCTCTCGGCCCAAGCCGTGGCCAGCCACTATTCGCTGGGAGTGGGTGCGGCGGCCAATGCTGCTCCGGTGTCCTCGTTTGCTGCGGCCGCCTCTGAGTTGGTTGTTGCCTTTGACGGGTCCGGTTCCTCGGACGCTGACGGGACCGTGGCTTCCTATGCCTGGGACTTTGGGGACGGCACGGCTGCCGGAACAGGGCAGAAGGTGTCGCACACGTATGGAAAGGCGGGGGCCTATACGGTCCGCTTGACGGTCACCGATGATGCCGGCGCAACCGGTGAGAGCTCGCAAAGTGTCACAGCGTCACAGGCTCCTGCTGGCGCACTTCCGCTTGCCAGGGATAGCTTCGACCGCAGTGTGACCGGGGGACTCGGTGCCGCTGAAGCCGGAGGAAACTGGACGCTCAGCGGCTCAGCCTCCCTTTACTCAGTGGGCAGCGGCACGGCAATGATCTCGACCGCGGCAGGGAGAGGGCCAGCTGCCTATCTGAATTCCGTCGCTTCGACGGCCACCGACTCTGCCGTTACCATCACTGCTGACAAGCTTCCAAGCGCTGGTGGGCTTTACGTTTCGGTGATCGGCCGAAGAGTCGGCACGTCCGACTACCGGGCAAAATCCTGGATCACCAACTCGGGGGCTCTGCGGCTCCAGGTGATCAAGGTCGTCGGCGGAGTGGAAACGGTGCTCAGCACGGAAACAGTGGCCGGCACGTATGCGGTGGGTGACTCGTTCCGGTTGCGGGTTGCTGTTTCCGGCACCACCCCGACGACGGTACGGGCGAAAATGTGGAAGGTTGGATCGGCGGAACCGGCGGCCTGGCAGGCCACTGGCACGGATTCGGCGGCCGGGCTTCAGGCCGCAGGGTCTGTCGGTATGCTGGCTTATCTCTCCAGCAGCGCCGCCAACGGACCTGTCAGCGTCAGGTTCGATGACTGGCTCACGGAAGAAATCCGGTGAGGGGAAAGCCATGACATTGGTCGCCAGCCACAAGTGCAATGATCGCGAGCAGAAGGATCATGAGCCGATAACGGTTCTTCAATCCTTTCCTGTTCCCCGTCCGCACAGCAATCCTTACACGGAGCTGCTTAGCCGCAGCCTCCAGAACCTGCCAGACGTCACGGTCGCGAACTTTTCGTGGGCCCGGGCGATCCTGGGCCAATACGACGTCTTCCATGTGCACTGGCCCGAGATCCTGGTGGACGGGCACTCGCCGGTCAAGAAAGCGGTGCGGCAGATGCTGACGCTCATCTTGTTGGCCAGGCTGGGCGCCAAGGGAATTCCGATTGTGCGGACGATGCATAATGTCGGGCTGCCGCAGGGGATATCGCGACGGGAAAAATTCCTGTTGAGAGTATTCGAGCGGCGCAGCGCCCTGTGCATTCGACTGAACCCACTCACCGCGGTACCTCGGAAGGTCCCTGTGGTCACCGTTCCGCATGGTGACTATCGCTCGTGGTACGGCCGGCACAAGACAAGCCGACCCGTTGCCGGGCAGCTCGGTTACGTAGGACTGGTTCGGCGCTACAAAGGGGTGGAGGCCCTGGTGGAAGCCTTTACCGCTACGTCTGGCAATCAGCCCGGGCTTACCCTGCGCGTCGGTGGCAGGCCGTCAACAACGGAGCTTGCAACGGCCATTAAAAGTCTTGCAGGCGAGGACGCTCGTATTCACCTGGACTTGCGCCAACTCTCTGACGGAGAGCTCGTTGACATCGTGACTTCCTCGGAGCTGGTGGTGCTGCCGTATCGGTTCATGCACAACTCGGCCGGCGCGCTGACGGTGCTTTCGTTGGGGAGGCCGGTACTGATGCCGGACAACGAGGTCAATCGGTGTCTGCGCGAGGAGGTGGGTCCGGGCTGGGTCTATCTGTATGCGGGCGATCTGGGGGCTGAAACGCTTGTCGGTGCGCTGCAAGCCGTCCGGACCGATTGCCGTTCTGCGGAGCCGGACCTGTCCCATCGGGAATGGGACGAGACCGGACGTTTGCATCTGGAAGCCTATCGAAAGGTGCTCTCATGACGGCCCGGCCCCGGGTGCTCATGACCCACCCCGGTGCTGAACTGTACGGCGCTGATCGGGTCTTCCTTGAAAGCGTCGCGGCCGCGGTCAACCACGGTGCAGCCGTCACCGTGGTGCTGCCGCAGACCGGCCCCCTGGTCGCAGAACTGGAACGGCTGCGGGTTCCTGTTCTGTTCTGTCCCACCCCTGTGCTCCGGAAATCCATGCTCCGCCCTAAGGCATTCCTGAGCCTGGTAGGTCTTTCCCTCAAGGCTTCCGCCAATGGCCTGCGGCTGATAGCCAAGACCCGCCCCGATGTGCTTTATGTCAGCACGCTCACCATCCCCCTGTGGGGCGTCCTAGGAAAGTTGGCTCGCAAACCTGTGCTCACGCACGTACATGAAGCGGAGGCATCGGCGCCAGTCATTCTGCAACGCATCCTGGCAGCGCCGTTGGCCCTGTCTTCGTCCATCGTGTCCAACAGCCAATTCAGCGCCCGCCTGCTGGCCCGTTCCTTCCCTCGGCTCGCCGCCCGCACCCACGTCTTGTACAACGGCGTCCCGGGGCCGGAAGGCGTTAGTGCGGCGAGGACACCGCTCCAGGGGGCGCTCCGCCTTCTGTATGTTGGCCGCCTATCGCAGCGCAAGGGGGTGGATGTGGCCGTGGAGGCCGTGGCTCGGGCACGGCAGCAGGGGGTGAACGTTTCGCTGGACATTGTCGGCGGGATATTTCCCGGATATGAGGAATTCGAAGAAGACCTTCACCGTCGCGTGCACAAGCTCGATTTAGAGGACGTCGTGACATTCCACGGCTTCAAAGAGGACGTGTGGCCCCTTCGAGCGGCGACCGATGTTGCCATCGTTCCGTCGAGCTTTGACGAACCATTCGGCAATACAGCCGTGGAGGCGGTCCTCAGTGCGCGACCACTCATTGTCAGTGACACCTCGGGTCTGCGCGAAGCGGCAGCGGGCTACGAATCGGCGCAGCTTGTTCCACCGGGGGATATCGACGCATTTGCTCGGGCCATTGCGCTTGTGTCGGCCAAATGGGATCACTACCGTCTGGCGGCGGTGCGCGATGCCCAGCGCGCGGCATCCCGTCACAGTCTGCAGACGTACGCCGACGGACTTAACCAAGAGTTGGACGCACTCGTCCTCGACGTGCCCCAAAGGACGGGCCGGCATGTCGTCGGCGCGTTTCAAAGGACTGGCCATGTCTTGCGCTGAGGCTCCGGTTGTTATTGCCGTGCTGACGTACTTGCGTCCGGCGCGGCTGCAGGCACTGCTCCCCGTGCTGGTACGGCAAGCCGCCGAGGCGCCTTGCCGTACCAGAGTCCTAGTCGTTGACAACGATCCGGAAGCATCGGCGCGCAGCATCGTCGATTCCCCAGAATTCGGTCCGGTTGGATATATCTGCGAGCCACGGCCTGGCATCGGGGCAGCGCGGAGCCGGGCCCTGCGGGAAGCCCGGGGGGCACGTTTACTCGCCTTCATTGACGATGATGAAATTCCAAGTGCCGGCTGGCTGCGGTCTCTGCTGGAAACTCACCGCCGGACGGAAGCCGCGGCGGTGGTGGGGCCCGTCGTGTCCGAATTTGCTGCCAAGCCGGAGGAATGGATTGTCAGCGGCGGGTTCTTTGTGCGACGCCGGCTTCCGACTGGAACTGAGGTTTCTGTTGCCGCCACGAACAACCTTCTGATCGATCTGGAACAGATCGCGCGGCTGGGAGTGGACTTTGATTCCAGGTTCGGTCTAACCGGGGGAGAAGACACGCTCTTCACGCGGCAAATCGTTCAGCGCGGCGGCAAAATCGTCTGGTGCGATGAGGCGTTGGTGACCGACCTTGTTCCGGAAGACAGGTCTACGCGCAAATGGGTCCTGCAGCGTGCCTTCAGCAGCGGGAACACCTGGAGCCAAGTCAGCCTCGAACTGGCCGGAGGCGGGTACAAACGTCTTGAAGGCCATTGCCGGCTAATGGGCGCAGGCTGTGTGCGTTCCGTTGGGGGCGCTCTGAGATTCGCCTTCGGGCTGGCCACCAGCTCAGTGGCTGACAAAGCCAAAGGCCTGCGGACCCTCGCGCGGGGAGCGGGAATGATCACCGGCGTGTTCGGCTATAGCTATCAGGAGTACGGCCGTGGCTGAGGCTAGTCTGCAAGCTATGGAGGACAAGGGAAAAATGCCGTGGGCCATTGTC
>JAODMV010000288.1 GCA_025464875.1 Arthrobacter sp.
ACCCGCCACGTGTCAGCCGGCCGACTCGGCCCAGGCGATCCGGTCACGCCCAAGGCGTTTCGCTTGGTACAGGGCAGTGTCTGCCCGGCTCAGGAGTAAGGAAGCACTGTCTCCGGGCACCCGTAGCGCGGCACCCATTGAGCAGGTCACTTCTGTGTCCGCGGCCGCGTCCCGCAGCCTCTCCAAGATGGCGGTGGCATCAGACCAGGAGCAGCCCGGGAGCACCACCACGAACTCATCCCCACCCAGGCGGCACAGGCTGTCTCCGGCGCGCAGCACGCCCTGCCAGGCTCGGCTCAGATCCTCCAAAACACTGTCCCCGGCAAGATGCCCAGACAGATCATTGATGCTCTTGAAATGATCGACGTCGATCACCCCCACAACGAGGTGGCCTGTCGCTGCGGCGTCCAGCACGGCGGCGCTTAGTACCCTGTCGAGTCCGCGCCTGTTGAAAGCCAGGGTCAGAGGATCGATCTCACTGTCCTCACGGGCCCGCGACAACCACATGATGACCCTGCCCGTGGTCGCGACGACCGCCACGAGCGTGATCGGTTCCAGCGCGGTGAGCGCAGTCAGCCCCGGTTCGGCCACCCAGGCCAGCACGCTGCCGTAGGCAACGGCAGCCAGTCCTAGTTGGAAGGCCGCGTGCAACGGGGAGAAGAACAACAGGGCATACGTGACAACCCAGAGGTAAAAGAAGCTGAACGACACGATCACCGAGCCGCTTCCGCCTGTCCCCACCAAAAGGGTCACCATTGCTGTTCCGGCCGCCAGCAGCCATGGAAATACCCCCTTTGGCAGGCGATGCCTGAGGAAACACACCGCCGCGCCGGCCGGGAGGGCCGTAAGGCTCAACAGCAGCAGGACCCCGGTGTTCAAGGTCTCCGGATGCGGAAACACCAGTGTCAGCAGGCCAGTGACGCCACCAGCGAAGTACAGCAAGGCCATGGCTGACCCTGCCATTGCGCGGGGATATGGGAAAGGACGCGTCCTGCGAAGATTTGCCAGGAAGCCGGCTACCTTCCAGTCCGCCAACGCTCGCCTGCACATGATGTCCAGCCTAACCTCTGCAAATCTGGCCGGTTCCCGGCAGGCGCAAACCTGCCCAAACCTTCGCTAAACCTGCGCCACCACAGGGATGAGCAACCGGGCTTCCGGTATGCGACGCCGCCGACCTCCGGCAGTGCCTTGACCCGGAGGAAGGAGGTGGCCCGCACCCGGAGGTTTGATCCGCACCCGGAGGCGTTGCGGCTACAAAGGCAAGTCGAGGGATTGCCCGCCTTCGGGTACCTTTGCTTCGGTCTGTGCTGTGGCGGCTGAGTCTGTGGATACCCGCGGGCAAGCTCAGGCGATCGGCAGTTTTTGCGCAACTTCCGGTACGCGGAGTGGGGCCCCTGTTACCGTGGTGTTTGCCGGAGGGACCATGTCCAGATCGCGTATCCCTGCGGTGCAGGGCGGATTGCGTATCCGGCCTGGCGGTCAGTCCACTATGCAAGGGTCCCAGCATGCGCACCACCGTTTCTAGGTCCACAACGCGCAAAGAAGGGGCGCCGCGGTCCCGGGATCTGCTGGTAGGAGTGCTGGCCATCCAGGTGGTCTTCACCCTGATAAGCGCGGCTGCGGTGATCATGGACCCCTCGGGCTTTCTGCACGATCCCGAAGCCCGGGTTCTGGCCGGCTCGTTGGTTCTCATGCCGATCGCAGTTGCGGGGCTCCTGGCGTCACGGTTCCTCAGGAGTCATCGCTCAGAGAGAATGCGTGCCCGGGCTACTACCCAGCTGATGGACACGGTTCTCAGTACCAGCCGCGAGTGGTTGTGGGCGCTCGACGAGCAGGGAAATTTCACGTTCTCCAGCCCCGCCAGCGCCAGCCTGTTCGGCTATTCGCCTTCGGAGCTTGTCGGCAATCATTGCGGCATGGTCATCGATGTGGACGACGTGGAAAAGACCCTGGCAGCTGTGGCGGCTACGTCGGATCCGGACGGTCCGCCGGGGGCCCTGGTGTGTTGCCGGCACCGCGACGGCAGCCAGGTCTGGCTGGAGTCGTCCGCCCACGCCCGCTCCGCCGGGGACGGACAGCCCGGCGGTCTTGAGGGGACCAGCAGGCCGGTTCCGCCGGAGACCGCGCAGGAGGCAGCAGCCGCGCGCAGCAGGGTCCGCATCAGTGACATGATCGACCGGTCGATGCTGCTGACGGCCTTCCAGCCTATCCGTCGTCTGGTGACCGGAAAGATCGTAGGTGTTGAGGCGCTGACGCGCTTTGTCAGCGACGAGGGCGCAAATTCGGAATATTGGTTCAGCGAGGCCTCCGCCGTGGGTCTCGCCGCAGAGCTCGAAATCGCCGCCCTGGAGACGGCGCTCGTCGCCGCGCAAGAACTGCCGCCTGGCATATACGTCGCCTTGAACATTTCCCCGGCCACCTGCCTGGATCCACGACTACCCGGAATTCTTGAGAGTTCCTGCGTGCCCCTGGCCCGGATCATCCTGGAGCTCACCGAGCGGCTGGAAGTATCGGAGTACGGCCCGCTCATCTCGGCCCTGGCGCCGCTGCGCCAGCTCGGACTGCGCGTCGCCGTCGACGACGCAGGCTCTGGCTTTTCCTCCATGCGCCACGTCCTGCACATACGGCCCGACATCATCAAGCTGGACCGCAGTCTGATCTCCGGCATCGACGACGATCTGGGCCAGCGCGCCCTGGGGGCTGCCCTGGCCGAGTTCGCCCGGCAGATCGGCGCAACCCTCGTTGCGGAAGGCATCGAAACCCAGGCAGAACTCACCGCCGTGACCGCGCTCGGGTTGAGCGCCGGACAGGGCTATTTCTTCGGCAGGCCCTCGATTAACCCCCGGGAATGGGCCGCCTGGCACGACGGCCAGGACCCAACGGAACCGATGAGCGATACTGGTGCGCAGCCCGTCACCGACACAGGCTCCCGGTCCGGATGACCGCCGGGCGGCTCACCCGCACCGCGGTGTGCGTTCGCCGCTAGGGACGGCGGTGGATGGATTTGTAACTGAGGTACGCGTTGAGGCCCTCGATTCCGTATTCCGTCCCCAAACCGGAGTCATGGCGGCCGCCGAACGAAGCGGCGTGGTTGGACGCGAAGAAGTTGATGCCGACGGAGCCGGTGTCCATCCGGCCCGCGACGGCGAGGGCCGTCTCGGGGTCCTGCCCGAACACCAGCCCGCCGAGGCCGAACTCGGTGTTATTGGCCAGCGCCACGGCCTCGTCGACGTCGTCGTACTTCAGGATGCCGCCTCGCGGAGCTGGCGCCCAGTGTCCTGGGCGAGCCCCCAGAGCCGGATTCCGAGCTGGTAGCGGCCGTTGACGCCGCGGGAGAGGAAGCCCCAGTCCGTGAGTTCGTTGACCAGCCGGTGGGCCGTGCTGAGCGGGAGGCCGGATTTCTCGGCGATGCCCGTCAAGCTGAGCGAACCCCATGACTTCTCGAAGGCTTCGAGGATGGCGAGCACCTAGGAGGTCACCTCCGACGCCGGCACCTGCGACCAGCCGATGTCGTGCAGCATGATGGCCGGCAGTACGACGGCGGCATCCGCCTCGGGATGAGCGTCCAGCAGCGCGCAGGCCAGCCCGAAGGCATAGGCGTGTGGGCGTCGTTGTCCCGCACCTTCAGGAACGGTGATGCGAGTTCCCAGATGGCGGCCCGTTCCGGGTCAAGTGCTATGACGCCCTCCGGCTCGGCCTCGATGCCCGCGGAGACATCGCGGCC